>CANQJJ010000048.1 GCA_947624215.1 uncultured Clostridia bacterium | reverse complement strand
CGTCTTCGCTCTCATAGCTCCCCGCAAACGTCACAAGGTAGTTGTCGTTCTCAAACGTACCCGTGATGGCGTACGTGCCCGCTGTCTTGGCCGCGTCTTTGACGGTGAGCTTGATGTTGAGGTTGTCGCCCGATTCGATCGCGCCCTCTGCCGCCGTCCACGCGCTGTCCAAAACCTCCGGCAGCACGTTCCCGTACGGCATGGTATGGTCCTCGATCGTCACTGTGATCCCCTTCTTCGTGACTTCATACGTCCCGCTTTGCACCGTGAAGGTGTAGTTCGTGGCACTGCCCGAGCCCGTCACGGTGTACGTGCCCGCGTTGTGGATGGTGCGGTCCGGGTTGAGCGTGACCTTGAGGACATCCTCAGCCTTCTCGTCTTTGACAAGCCCCGTCGCCGTGTACGTCAGCGGCAACACTTCCGACCCGTACTCGCTCGTAAGATCGTTCGCCTTCACCGTGATCTGCTTCTTCGTCACCCGCAGCAGGGCCGTCTTGAACGTGACAGTGTAGTTCGTATTGGACGCCGTAGCTTCGAGCGGGTAGCTGCCGAAATCTTTCTTGGCCGTGGGGCTCGTGATGCGCACCCCGAGGTCGTCCTCTTTTTCGCCCTGCTTGCAGAGCTCGCCGTTCACGGTGTATTCATCGTCTGCGGGCGTGGGCACTTCGCCGCTGTATTCAAAGCTCTGCTCCGTTAGCGTGACTTCGATCGCCCGCGCCGAGATCGTGAAGTTCGCCTGCGCCGTGCCTGTGAAGTTCCCCGTGCCCGTGACCGTGACGACGGCCTCCGCCGTGGCATTCACGTTGTTCGACGCCGCGATGGTGTAAGTCACTTTGTCGAAGTTTTCCAGCGTCACGGTGACTTCCCCTTCCGCGGGGACGATCGCGGCGCCGTTATAGGTGTATTTGCCCGTCACGCGCACCTGCGCCTTCTCGATATCCATCGGCGCGATGGTGTAAGTCTTGGACATGGTACCCGTGTAATTGCCCGTGCCCTCGACGGTGACCTTGGCTGTATCCGTGCCCGCGTCCGTGTGATCCTTATAGGTCACGGTGTAGTCCGTGCCCTTCACGAGACCCGTGAGCTCGCCCGCCGCAACGGTGATCGCCGCCTCGATGGGCTTTCCCGTGTAGGTGTAGCTGCCCTCGACGTTGAGCGTGTCGATCGTCGCGGCTTGGATGTCGAAGTTGACCACCTTTTCGCCCGTGAAGTTCTTTGTACCGCGCACGGTGAGAGACGCGCTCCCGGCGTTGATGTTCGCGCCGTAGCCCTCTTCGTCCACTTCAAACGTGACCGCGTGAGTGTCTTCATAACCGTCCAGCGTCACGCTGACCTCGGACATGGTAGGCCGCTTTTGCGTCTTGTCGTAGGTGTACGTCTCGGTTACGGTGAACTCTGCGTCCTCGATATCTCTCGGGCTGACCGTGTAGGCCTCTTCGCCGCCCGCGAGCGTGACCGTGTAGTTCCTGAGCGCGCTATCCGCGGCTTCGTAGCCGCTTGCGATCTCGTTCTCGCCGTGCCATGCCGTGACGTTATACTTTGTGGCGTCCGCCCACTGCTGCGCGCCGACCGACTTCAACGTGATGAGCGCTGTCAAGGCTTCTGTTTCGTTGTTCTGAACGCCGTTGAGCGTGAAGGCCTTCGCGATGTCCATGGCCGTTAAGCCATACGTGTGGCCGAGCCCTTCATTGACATTCACGGTGAGCGCCGCGCGGGCGATGACAAACGCGCCCTCGATCGTGCCCTCGTTATCGCTGTTTTTAGCTTCGAGACCGCCTTCGCCTGCAAACGTCACCGCGTAGTTCGTGTTGTGCCACGTTGCCTTGATGGCATAGCTCCCCGCATCCTTGCCGCTGCCCGTTAAGGTGACGCCAAGACCCGTTTGGTTGTCGCTGTTGACGAGCCCTTCCACCGTCCAATCACTGACCTCGGAGCTCACTGCCTGCTCCACGCCCGTATACGTTACCGTCTGCTTCTTGACCGTCACCGTGATGGGCTTCGCCGTGATCGTGTAGTGTGCGGCCTTCCCTTCATTCATCACAGTAAACGTGTAATTGTCGAGTTCGTCAAACGAGGCTGTTATGGTGTAGGTACCCTCCACGGGGCTCATCGACGTCGCCGTCGTTGACAGGTGAACTGCACCTTCGACGTCAGCTTTGTCGGCCTCAATATCGTTGTTCTCACATGTGAAAGTGAGCCCTACGATCTGCGAGCCGTAGACCGAACTCTTGTCTGCAATGTAGACTTGTATTTCGCGTTGCTGAATTTGAAGCACAGCCGTCAATTGCAACGGGTTGTAGCTTCCCAAGGTGATGATGGCGGTGATCTCATACAAACCCGCATCCGTCACACCTTCAAATGCTGCACCGTTCAGCTTATATTCGACCTTGGCACCTTGATGTGCATTTTCAAGATCAAGTCCTTGTACGGCAATAGTGTGAAGTTGGCCGTCATAGACAACCGAATCTCCACTGAACGTCACGCCTGCGAAAACTTTTGCCGTAATGGTATATTGTCCTTCGTGGAATTTGACGGTGTAGTTCGAATAGCTTTCTTCTGTGATCCCTTCGCGGAATTGCACGGTAATTGGATACGTATGATCCGCTTGACCCGTCTTCGCACTCTCCGCGGAGATCGCGATCGTAGCCTTAAACTGCTCAATATCGTTATCCTTGTATCCGTCAACCGTGAAGGTGAGTTCCACGAGATCTTCCCCTTCGGGTGAACTCTTATTCTCGGCCGTGACGGTTACCGTCGCTTTCTCGATAAACAGTTTACCGTCCGTGAATTGTACATCATAATTCTTCGTCGTCGCCTTACCCGTAATGGAATAGCCGTCCGTGTTCACATCCTTGCCCGAGCCGGACAAAGTCACACCGAGCATTCCATACGTGTCTTGATAAGCAAGCTCTTCGCCGCCGTCCCCAAGCACCCAATCTGTCTCATATCTGCTCTGAGCATTCTGTGTCTGTCCATTATAGGAGACTTTTTGGTTTTGAATGGTGACATAAATCGTCTTGGCTTTGATGTGATAGGTGCCCGTCTCCGTTGTAATCTTGTAATTGTCGGCCGTCGCAGAATCCACATTGATCGTATAATCGGCAACATCGTTTCCGCTGGCACGGGAAAGCGTTACATGGAGAACTTCATCTTTATCCTCACCCGGAACAAGGCCGTCTTCCAAAACGCTGAACGTCAAGGCTTTCTCGGCATCGCCGTAAGTCGCGGTCACATCATCCGGTTTGACCGTGATGCTCTTCTTCTCGATCGAGAAGTTGCCCGTTGCCTCGCCTGTGAAGTTCCCCGTGCCTTGGACGGTAACAGTGGCACCCATGTCTGCGGTGGCGTTGATATTGTCCTTATAGCCGTCTTCCTTGATCTCAAAGGTCACTTCGCCCGTGACATCAGTAAGCGTAACGGTGATGTCGCTCTTTTCAACCTGCCATGCGGATCCTTTGTAGGTATATTCGCCCCTTACCTCGACCTCCGCGCCCGCAATATCTTTCTGCGCAATCGTGAATGTCGCTGTGGAGACGGTTCCAACTTTATAATTGCCGCCTTCGGTCGGTACAATCGTCACAGTGTAGGTGCCCGCGTCTTTGATTTCGCGATTCGTGTACTTCTCACCGCTATACATGACTTCGTACTCACCCGACTGCAATTCGAGCTCGCCTGCCTTGACTTCCACCGTCACGTTGCTCGTTTGGTCCTTCCCGTTATACGTGAGGTCGCCGCTCGTCACTTTGATCGAAGAAATCGTCGCTTGGTCGATCGTGAAGTTTACCGTCACACTGCCTGTGTAATTGCCCGTGCCTGTGACTTCAAAGCTCGCTTCGCCCGCGTCCACGTTATTTTTATACTTGCCAACCGTGAAGTTTTTGAGCGCTTCTGCAAAGCCGTTTTCGTCATAACCACCTGCGAGCGTGCCCGTAACCTCGGACATGGTAGGCTCCTTTGCCGTCTTGTCGTAGGTGTAAGTCTTCGTGACTGTGAACACTGCGCCTTCTTCGATAGACATTCTTTCGACCATGTACGTTGCGCCCACGAGCTTGACTGTGTAGTTCTTGAGCGCGCCGTCCGTCGCTTCAAAGTTATCCGTGACTTCCGTCCCGCCGTTCTTCAGCGAAACCGTAATGGCATAGCCGCCATCTTGATATGCCGCCCATTGAGAGTGGCCTTCCGAACTCAGCTCAAAGAGTGCCTTCAATGCTTCCTCGGTATCTGCTCCCTTGTAGCCCTCGATCGTAAACGCGAGCGCATCGGGCGATTGACCGTAGGTGTGTTTCTGTCCCGCCGTCACTGTGAGCGTCAATTCCGCACGCGTGATCGTGAACGTCGTTTGCCTGCTGCCCGCGAAATTCGTGCTATCCCCTTTGGCGGTTACGGTCACGGTCACCGTGCCGACATTCGTCGTGTCCTCGGAATATTGCACGTCGTAGTCCGCATCCGTCACGGTAACTCCGTTCGCCGTAACATTGAGCTCAACTCCATGCTCGGTTCCGTCATAAGTAAAGGAGTTCGCTCCGCTTATCTCAACGCTTTCGATTTGCGCCTTAGCAATGGAGAACTTGACCGTGAGCGTGCCTTCAAAGTTTCCGTCGCCCGTGATAGTGACAGTACCCGTGCCCGCGTTGATATTATCGCCGTATGCATAGGAGCCCGTGAGCCTCGTCCCATTGAACACATTGGTCAAATAATCATCCATAGCGGGCTTATGTGCCGTGCCGTTGTAGGTAAATCCCTCATTGTTGAGCGCAGTCTCAATTGCAGTCCTCACGCTTTCGATCGTCCCGTGGTCGCCATTTTCAAGGTTGAACTTCTTCACGGTGAAGGTGACGGAGTTCGTCTGTGACCCTGTGCTCGTGTTATTTTGAGCGAAATACCCATTCGTGAGGGTGAGCTTGCAACCGTATTCCTGTACACCTTGAATAGGACCGAATGAAGTGGAGGTCACCGTCAAGTCAAAATTCGCGGGAACATCTTCGGGAAGTTGCGCGCTACCGAATATAAATTCTTTGAAAATATCGGCAAGATCTTCGGGTGTAAACTCCGCACCTTTGTAGGTAGCGGCCACCGAGAGACCACCCATGTCCACGAACAGGCCCTCCGCGTCACACCCAAGCTCGGTGCAATGCAGATGTGCATTTGCATAATGTTTGCCATTAAAGTTTACCTCAACGCTATCCCAATCAGGTTTGTGCTCCGCGTGCTCGACCTTCCACGAGCCGGTGCTGAGCGTGGCAGGATCTGTCGTCTTGCTCCCAAGCGTATGGTTGCCGCTATGTGCGCCCGTCTGCGTCTCGTACTCAAAGGCAATGCCGGGCAAAGTCCACTCGCCGCTTGCTGCAACAGAGGTGTAGGTCTCCCCCGCTTCGAGCTTGCCCATGGTATCATGCGCGGCGTCATAGACCTGCGCCACGAGCGTGTACTTGGTGTAGTTGCAGGAATACTCCGTGGAGACGCCGTCAAAGAGCGTATCGTCGGAGAGCTTCACATTATTGCCCACGATGATCTTGCCCTTCGTTCCCGTGGTCTGCACGGTGCCGAGGAAGGTCGCGCCGTTCTGAATGTTCAAAGTTCCGTTGATGATGAGGCTTGCGTAAGGATTATAACCCGCCGCTTTCAGCTCATCGCCCGTGGGATACGTACGCTTTGCAACATTGGGAATAAAGAAGCTGTCATAGACATGCAGGCCTTTCCCACCGATAATGTTCAGCGTAGCCCCCTCTTCCACGCGCACCACCGAGCCGGGCATGAGTTTGTAGTTGTTCTCGAGATCGTAAGTGCAATCCGCGCCGCCCGCCTTCTTTGTCAAGATGAGCTCATAGTTATAGGGAAGGGAGAAGTAAACGCCCGAAGTGTTGATACCGAGCGGGAACTGCATAAAGCCCGCCTTTGCGCCGCCTTCTACGGTCATGGTCGTCTTGCCGACGTCGGCGACGTTGTCAATGTCAGTAATTCTCGTATGCTTGTCGTCGTAGACCGAAGTCACTTTCGCACCGTTTTTCAAGATGAGGAGCGCCGTCGCGGAATCACCCAAAGCCCCTTCCCAAGTGATGAAGGGCGTGTCGATGGGCGTGGTACCGCCCCAGAAATAGAGGCTCGCGTGGCCCCAAAGCTCGCCGCCGTATTCGATGGTGTAGCCCTTGGCGCATTGAATGTTGACCATAGCGTACATCTTGAAAGGTGTGACGCCCGCATTAAAGGAAGCCTGCGTGTTGGTGCCGCCGCTGTAATCGAGGATCATGAAGGGTTGCGTGAGCTTGCCGCCTTTCTTTACTGTAATACCGCCTTCGCCCGAAACGAGGCCGCGCACATCGAGATGACCGCCCTCGCCGACCACGACATTGCCTTGAATATCCAGCACATTATACTTGCCCGAGGTCGCACCCTGCGCAAATTGTTCGGGATGGTGCTCCACCGCACCGACATAGAGGTTGCCGTAAATCGTGAGCGTCGCATTTTGCTCCACGGTGAGTGTGTAATTCTTATATTGATTGATAAGCTGCTCGCTCGACCACGGCACGCGCGTACCCGAGTTGGAGTTTGTGCCGAGCTCGTAGTCATCGCCCCGATCGTTGACAGGCAGAACGAGCGAAATGCCTACGGGCAGCTCAATGCTTGTAGGTATCGTAAGTCCGTCTTGAATGACGATGAGTTTATCGCCCGCTTGCGCTTTATCCGAGCCGTCCTCTTCTTTCCCCTTGATTGCCGCCGTTAAATCTTCATAGAATTTTCCGTCATTGCGAATGTAGTATTGTCCCGTCGTACCGAATACGGCTTTGATAGTGTAGGTATCGACGGTGACAGCGGTTGTAAATTCCAAATTTGTAGAGAGAAGCGCCCCGTCCTTAGTTGTCCAACCATAGAATTGATTTCCTTCGTTTGCCGTCGCCTTGAAGGTAATACGCCCGCCTTTTGCGATCTGGTTGCCGCTTACGACGTCTTGTCCTCCAGAAGTGGCGGAAACACTGCCGCCGCCTTCCGCAGAATAGTTGACGATCGTCTTTCCCTTAAAGAACCCGACGTTGCGAATTGCCGCATAATCGCACGATTCAGCGGGCTTGAAAGGAGTAGAGTAACTATACCCGTCCGAATTGCGGAAATAGCTCACATAGATATCCTTTTGCGTTCCCTCTTCTCCCACGGGTATAGAGACATGCGCCCAGCCGTCCTCAAGCAAAGTATATGTTTTCCCGCCGTCATAGTCTGCGCCCTTGAACCAATACATATAGTTATCGCCGGAAATCGTCTTGGACTTACTTGAACCGCGCGCAATAATTCTGTCCCACGATTTATCGACGTCTTTGATTTGCCATACGGTTTCGTTGTTCTCATCAAATTTCCCTTGGCTGGACAAGGAAATTACACTATCCGTCAAAGAAACCGGTTTATCTCCGTAAATCAACCAATAACTAGCTTGGATTATCTTAAAATCAAATTCAAGCGTTCCTGCGCCGTCTACGGTAAATTTCAAGCTCGACACAGCTTTTCCATAGTACCCCAATAACCCGGAATTGCTCGCAATAAACGTCGTACCGTTCTCATCCGTTAAGTCCGCACTGAACTGCCACGGCACAAACTCATCGTTTGCGGCGGTAATATCCTTTGCACCGTCGATCAATAGATCTTTTTCTACCGTGGCGCCGGATACAACGGCGATCGTAAACGTAAATTCGGCGGAATCGTAGTAACCCTCTGCGGAATAGTAGACGGTCACTTTTGTATCGGCGGTGATATCATTCAGCGAGAACATCTTTCTCCCCGTATCTTCGGCAATAGGAGTGTCCGTTTCCACATCGTTGATCTTCACATGATAGGTCGCCTGGATATTCGGGAAATCCTTCATAAGCACACTGATATTGACATCCGAACCGTATTTCACTTCATAACGTTGCCCATTGGTCAGTGGCTCTTCATCGCCCATAATGCCGTCAATTTGTGCGGTCAGAGAGACCTGCGGCGCGGCGGCATATTCCCGCATCTTTGCACTGATATAATATCCGGTCATTGCAAAACCATTGTTGCCCGTAGCGCCTTCATCGGTGAAGGTCATTCCGCAATTGTTTTGGTCGGGCCAAATAATACCCGCACCGTACGTTTCCTCCCATGTTATATTTCCATACGAATTCACACTATCCGCACGCGTAAAAAAGCCATCCCACCGAACCGCCACATGCTGCGAAGAATCTATTTTCGATTGGACAGACGAATTTATAGAAGCCGTGAACATGACTTTCACGCCCTTTGGAACAGTTATTTCGCCCGGATCGGTCGCGGCTCCATCAATGTAGACGGTACCATATTCCTTTTCATAGTCCAAAGTAATCGTTGTCGTTACCTTTGCAGTGTCGGAAACTTCAAAATTCTTGATTTCAAAATAATCTTGCGTTGTTGTAAGAAAATACGGGTCTCCGCTATCAGGCTTATACATGCCATAGACAAATTCAAGCCGATGATATCCATCGCCTGTGACGTGAATATAGCCGCTCTCAAATTGCGGAATTGTTGAATCGAACCCATCGAAATTGTTAGATTGACTAAATGAAGGCAAATCGCCACCAACAGCCGCAGATGCACTACTGTTCAAATATGTTTCAAAAGAATTCGCATTGTTACCGTTCTGTTCCAAATTATGAGAAATAGAAAAATAGAAATATTTTTCGCCGACAAACTCATAGGTAAGCGTGGAAACTTTTTTCCCAACGGAATCGCTTGCAAGTTTATAGCCGTTATCCGTCTGCTCCCAGCCCTCGTGAGATGTGAACTCACTAATCTCTTCTTTAACAAAATGCGCCGTATAGGAAGTTGTTGCAAGCGGAGATAAATTCAAAGTATCTTCATAGGATAAGATTGCTCCTTTGCTATCCGTCCAATAGGCGAACACATTGCCGCTATCGGGTTTCGCCGTCAACACAACAGGCGAACCGGAAACAACTGTTTTACTGACCGAAGCTTCTGTTGCTTCATCGCATGTAATTTTGCCGCTTCCCGAAACATTCGCCGTAATGGTGACGCTGTCGCCCGCCGGCTTTTTCAAACCTTGAACATAAACTCTGTCATCTTCCGACGTTGAAGATCCACCTAAAACGTGAGCAAAAGCTAGGCTATCCCCTTCATTGAGCCCATCAATGGTGATTTGCTCATAATCCGCCATCTTCACGCCATGAAGGGCGACGATGTTATTTGTTACGCCGCCCTTTGTCAATTCAAGGTAAAAGTCATTATTGTTAAATGCGTACTGCGTGCCGCCCTGTTTATTGCTCGTATAGAGATTCGCCTTATATTTGAAAGAAATACTGCCGGAAGAGGTAATGTTTATGGTCAAAACTTTTCTTAGCTGATAAGAAGAGTCTTTGTTGTTGTACCAAGTATTCGTACCGCGTTCATAAACCCACGGGTGTGCACTATCATTTACGATTGTATATTCAGCGGTGTTGCCCTCAAGGACGCCGTCCTCGGCACCCGCCGGGATAACCTGCACCAACGCAAACGACAGCGTTACGATCAGCAACGCCGCCAGGATCGTCAGCAGGATCCCCCTTACTGTCCTTTTCTTTTCCATACTTTTCCTCCTTCTTTTAGAAGAATTTCTTTATTTCAAACCGTGCCACAACACACGTATTTGATCGTGTTTTTCTTGCCCCCTCCATGGGATCACGTCATGCAGACCAAGTGTTCCAATCACGTCATGCAGACCAAGTGTTCCAATCACGTCATGCAGACCAAGTGTTCCAATCACGTCACCCTGAGCTATGTCGAAGGGTCACCGCAGTCTTAACAATAAGGTGATGTTTACTTCGCCTACGGCTCGTGTCGCGCTTAGAATCATAAATAGAAATCTCGCGCGGTCGACTACGCTCAACATAACGTAATTAGAATGCCATATTCTGTCCCAACCGCGGACATGGTACCCCTCTTCGCCCTAAAATTATCCTCGCCATAACATTATTTAGAATGCCTCATTCTATGTGGATAACTCATTTTCGCGGCGGAAGAATCGGTCCCCTCGGACATGCCCCCCTCCTTTTGCCTCCCGCACTCTTGCGGGAGGCAAAAGTAACGCGCAAAAAAATTGGCCAAAATCACCGTTTTTTGCAGGGTTTTGCCCCCAAAACCCCCATTTTCAGCCATTTTCACCCCTGTCCATTCGTACGAAAAAGTATACTTTTTCGTACACGAAACTGTTGACAAAAAAAGTCGAAGGAATTATAATAAATGCATATCAAAACCAGCGTTTTGGGCAAAATTCGACCTTCGGAAAGCTCGTACGAAAAAGTATACTTTTTCGGAAAAATTTTGGAATATTCTCAGATTTGCCTCGAAAACGCTAAATATTTTAATTGTTTTCAGGCCCCCCATTGCCTTCCCCGTCTTCGATCCCACCTCCCCCACCCCAAATCCTTTCAGTGAATAGAGTGTTTTTAGGAGCCCGAGGGCATGAAAAAAAAGCCCGCGTGGGCTTTTTTGCGTTATATTGCGGAGTCGAGCTGTGTACACCGCCTCAAATTCTAATAACGTCACCCTGCCCGATTGAGGCTTCTATTTGTGCTACTAAAATCGACACGAGCGCCCCGCGCGAAGTAGCTATGTCGAAGGGTCACCGCAGCCTTAACAATAAGGTGATGTTTCGACTACGCTCAACATGACGTAATGGAGCGCATGGTCGCATACAAAACCCTTTCGGCGCACAAGGGCAGTGCGCCACTTTCCCTTTCAGGGACAGCAAGGGGTCGTTCGCACGGGCTTGGGCGTAGCAAGATTCTTCGCGGATGAGCAATTCGCTTAAATCCAAGCCATTTCGGCTCAGAATGACGCTCGGGATGTGCTTGGTCGCTCCACTACTCAGGTATGGCGCTGCGTTTTCAATCTTCTTCGTCAAATCGGTGCTTGATCCCCGCCTTGTCTTTGTAGGCAATGAGGGTGGACAGGCTGACGTTCTCCACGCTCTTGAAGATGTTTTGCTCGATCTGCGGGTCCTCGTGCCTGAGCGTGCGGATGAGCTCCTTCACCCGTCGGCGCTTGGAACTTATCTCCCCGCTTGCCGCGCCCTCCGTAAACCTGCACGCACACCGCAAAAATTGCAGGCCGTATTCTCTCTGCCACGCGATGATGTCCTTCTCCCGCACAAAATACATGGGCCGGATGAGCTCCATGCCCTCAAAATTCGTGCTGTGAAGCCGCGGCAGCATCGTCTGCACCTGCCCGCCGTATAGCATGCCCATGAGAATGGTCTCGATGACGTCGTCGTAGTGGTGCCCGAGCGCGATCTTGTTGCACCCGAGCTCCTGCGCCCTGCGGTAGAGATGCCCCCGCCGCATGCGTGCGCAAATGTAGCACGGCGACTTTTCGATCGCGGTCACATTTTCGAAAATGTCCGTCTCAAAAATCGTTACGGGGATCTGCAGCATTTCGGCATTCCGCTCGATCAAGGCGCGGTTCCCGGCGCTGTACCCCGGGTCCATGACGAGAAAAACCAGCCCGAACGGGAATTTGTTGTGCCGCTTGAGCTCCTGAAAGAGCTTGGCCATGAGCATGCTGTCCTTCCCGCCCGAGATGCAGACTGCGATCTTGTCGCCGGGACGGACCAGCTTATACTCCACAATGGCGCGCGCGAAGGGCTTGAAGAGCCGCCTCGCAAAGTTCGTGCGGAGCCCTTCCTCGACCCTTTCGGCAAGAATATGCTCCCCGCCGAGCCCTTCTCTTTGGACATGCCCCCCTCCTTTGCTGTCAGGGGACGCGGGCTGCCCGAGCGACACAGGCTGTTCACATGATGGTGCGGGCTGCTCGGACAACGCGGGCTGTTCGGGCAGCGCGGAAGTTTTGGAGAACGGATCTTCTGTCATTACATGGCGGGGCCCGTCGTGGACGGCGCATAGACGCGGGCGGCGAGCTCCTGGTTGAGCGCGTAGAGGCCCTTGGCATCGTGGCCGAAGAGCTTCATCTTCTTGACCATGTCGTCGGCGTTGGTCTCCTCCTCGCCCTGCTCCTTGATGAACCAATCCAGGAACTGCATGGTCCTGTAATCCTTCTGCGCGGAGGCCTCGTGATAGATATCCGTGATGAGCGAGGTGACGTACTGCTCGTGCGCATATCCTGCCTCGAGGGGTTCGAGGTGCGCGTGGAAGACCTTGTCGGGCTTGGCCACGGCCTCAAAGTGCACGCGGACGCCGTTGTTGATGAGATATCTGCGGATCATGAAGGCATGGTCGCGCTCCTCCTGTGCCTGCACCTCATACCAATGCGCAAAGCCGTCGAGGCCCTCGTCCGCGTAGTAATTGGCGAAATCGAGGTAGAGGTAGGCGGAGTAGAGCTCCTTGTTGATCTGGTCGTTGAGCATGTCTGAAATTTTCTTGTTTAACATATTAAGACCCTCCTTTGAAATTGATATTATTTTACCACGCCCGTCCGCGAAAATCAAGAATTTTGCACCCCTTTCGCGCGGTTCGGAAAACTTTTTTCCATGAAATGCAGGAATTTTGCAAATCGTTCGGAAAATGTCTTGACAAGCCGCCCCGAAGCATGGTATAATGTGAATACTGTTGCAGGAGCTGTGGCTGTTTTTTCGTACGGACAGCTTGCAGGTCACTGCCGCACCGCGGGGGTATAGCTCAGTTGGTAGAGCGCTTGAATGGCATTCAAGAGGTCACGTGTTCGACTCACGCTATCTCCACCAAATCAAAATAATCCGAACTCAACAAGGGTAATCGTAACCCGTGATTGGTTCGGATTTATTTTGTA
>CANQJJ010000047.1 GCA_947624215.1 uncultured Clostridia bacterium | reverse complement strand
CGATCTTGTCGCCCTCCGCGTCACAGCGGGGGGTGACATTTTCTGTGGGTACCATGTCCGCTATCGGCGCACGGAAACGACGGTTTCGCCCCGTTCGAAGCGGAAGAGCTCCCCCTTCATGCGGCACTTTTTAACGGCGCGTGCGACCTCCTTCCACGCCTTCCCGGCCTGCTGTGTGCCTGTCAGTTTGGCGATCGCCCGACATGCAAGCGGGACGGGCAGCCATAGCAAAAAGCGAAATTTTTTGCGGCGCACGAAAAGTTTCATTCCACCCAGATCTCCACAGTGGTATGCTCGGTATCCGATCCGCTCTCGATCTCGGCGAGTTTGCCCACGACGCCTGCCCTGACGAGCGAGATGAGCTGTTTGAAGTCGATGGCTTCCAGCGCCGCGGCGTTGATCATCCCGCTCTTCAATACGACTTCGGCGACGGAGAGCGGCAAATTGAGCGCGATCTTGCTCGTCTCTCCCGGCTCGGGGGGCCTGTCGTCATAGACCGTGCACTGCGAGGTGACGACGCGGATGCGCAGGATGGCCGTGTTCACGTCGACGAGGTTTGGGTCGACGGCGACCGCGGCACGCCGCTCCACGCCGAGAAGTTCGTCGCAGGTGACGGAAAAGAGTTCCGCGAGGCGGGGCAGAAGGCCGATGTCGGGCGAAGTGAGGTTATTTTCCCATTTGGAGACGGCCTGCGGCGTGACGGAACACTTCTCCGCGAGCTGTTCCTGCGTCATTGCGCACCGTTTTCTGTGATAGGCGATGCGCTCTCCCAAGGTTGCAAGCATAAAAAGTACCTCCTTTTTTCCATCTTACCATACCCTTCGGACGGAATCAAGATAGAAAACGTTGAAAAGACAAACTTTCGGTTGATTTTTCATAAACCGACAGTTGATTGCAAGAAAAAAACGCAAAAGTACTTGACAGACGCGGCAAAATTTGTTATACTAAGGAAAATGCAGGAATCGCCTAGCGGTATGGCGTCAGCTTCCCAAGCTGATCCCGGCGGGTTCGACTCCCGTTTCCTGCTCCATGAAAAAACAAGGCGCCCTTCGGCGCCTTGTTTTTTTGTGTTGTTTGGGGCGGAAAGGCAAACCGCGGACGGAGTGCGGCCCTCTCGTCGGCCCTGTTCGGGCACGCGGCCTTTGTGCGCGAGGGGGGCGTCGTCACCTCATCCGCCCTGCGGGCACCTTCCCCAAAAGGGAAGGCAGGGGGGAGACTGCGTACATGGTACCCTCAAACGAAGTCCGTTTGGTGGTAAGCGCGTCATCCTGAGCCGTAATGATGATACGAAGTCCGACACGGCTGTCCCCGAAGGATCTCGAAGAACGGAGTCCGACTTTGATAAACAGCCCATGCGCTCTATTACGTCACCCTGAAGGTAGTTGAAGGGTCACCGCAGTCTTAAAAATAAGGTGATGTTTCGACTACGCTCAACATGACGTAATTGGAACGCCTTATTCGTTCACACGGGCTTGGGCGTAGCAAGATTCTTCGCGGATGGGCAGTTCGTTGAAAGCCATGCTTTGCTGGCTCAGAATGACGCTCAGGTTGGGCCGCATCGTCAATCGAAACCCCTACTTCGCGCCACGCGCTCGTGTCGATTTTAGTAGCACAAATAGAAGCCTCAATCGGTCACCGCCGAAAGGGCATCGGCGGAGCTCCCCTTACAGGGGCGCCAAGGGGTCGCTCACACGGGCGTGAGCGCCAAGAGGCGTTCACACGGGCTTGGGCGCCAAGGGAGCGCTTACACGGGCCACGGCGCCACCCCACCCCCTCCCATGGAGGGGGCATGCGCGGGTTGGGCTTTATCGGCTATTTGCTTATACCACGATGTCGTATTTTTCGAGAGTGACGATCTTCGCACTGCCGCCCTCGGCATAGAAAGTGATGCCCTCGCCGTCCGAATAGACGTTGCCCGTCATCGTGCGCTCGCCGCCGTTCAAAAATACCTCGCAGCTCGATACGTCGAGGAAAATGCGCATGGACAGGCGGTTGCCGTCCGTTCTGACCTTGACGGAGCGGACGGAGGCGTCCTTTTCCTCCGCGTCGTGCGTGATCTCCGTGCCCATCCGCGAGCGGTCGAAGACGACGAGCCCGCTTGCACGGTCATAGTAGATGCGCGCGTCCTGCTCCCCTTTCTGATAGACTTTTACGCCCACGCGCTGTGCATCGCCCAAGTCGAGCGTGAAACAGAGTTCCACCTTGGTCCCGTTTACTTTGGTGAGCTCGTTGCGGCTCCCGATCTTGACGTTGCTGAAACAGACGGGGTTCCAGCGGTAGCGCTCGATCTCGCGGACGGGGCTCTGATACAGCCTGCCCTCCTTCAAACTCAGCTCGCGGGGGAGGGTCATCGCCCCCGCCCAGCCGTGTTTTTTGGTGGGGAAGAAGCGCTCCCACATCTGCATCCATGCGATCATGACTGTCCGCCCGTCCCCCGTCTTCAGGGTCTGCGGGGCGTAGAAATCAAACCCGCCGTCGATCTCGTCTTCATATTCCCGTTCGAAGACGCCCTTGCGCTCATCGAGCTTGCCGAGCATATAGATGGAGGACTGCACGTTCTCATAGCGCCATCCCTCCGTGCGATACCCCTGCGGGCTCGCAAACAGGACGTCGCGGCCGTCGAGCTCGAAGAGATCGGGACACTCATAGATGCCGCGGGTGGTGAGACCGTCCCGCCGCAGGACGTTTACGAACTCCCACTTCATGAGATCGGGGGAGCGGTAGAGGAGCAGCATCCCCTCCCCGCTCTCGGACATGGCCCCCGCGATAAGGTAGTAGCTCCCGCCGCGGAAGAAGACCTTGGGGTCGCGGAAATCCGACCTCAGGCAGTCCTTGGGCAGCTTTTCCCCGGGGATGATGACGCCGAGCTTTTCAAAGCGCACGCCATCCCCCGAAACCGCGATCGACTGCGTCTGTCTGCCACCCATGACCGAGGTATACACGAGATAGAGCTTGCCGTCCTTCATGATGGAGGAGCCCGAAAAGCATCCGTCGCTGTCGTCGGGGCCATCGGGTGCGAGCGCCGTCGGCTCCAACTTCCATTTGACGAAGTCCTGCGTCGTATAGTGCCCCCAATGCATGGAGTCCCACGAGGGGCCGTAGGGATAAAATTGGTAGAAGAGATGATATTTCCCGAATGCCTCGGTGAAGCCGTTCGGATCGTTCATCCAGCCCACGGGGGGCATGGCATGGTAGGTATGGCGGCTGTCTCCGTTTACGGCGGCGAGATTGTGCACGATATACAGATCGGCGATCTTGGTGCCGTAGGAGCCGCCCTCCGCAGCATTGTTCGTTTTCATTGGACTTTCCCCAAAATATTAGTAGGTATAGGTAAACTGTTTGAGCTCCGTGAAGGTCGTATCCCCTTCATCCGACCAGAGCATGACGTTCTTGCCGCTCGTGCCGTAGATGCGGACGGTGAAGGCCGTCTGCCCCTCGACATAGAGCACGCCGATCGAGCCCTCCTGTAAGTAGGTGAAGGCGTACGTCTTGCCCGTCTCCAAGGTGGCGGAGACGTCGGTGATGTGCACATTCCCGCGGTTGAAATCGAGGGAGATCTTCTTTTCCGCGGGGGAGAGGGTGATGAGCTTATACGACTCCGTCCTGCCGTTGTAATCGAAGGCAAAGCCGAAGTCGCCCGTGCCGCAGACGAATTTGCCCGTGACCATGTACCGCTCGAAGCAGCGGAAAGACTCGGTGTAGGCCCCCGCTTCGGGCTTGACTTCCGCCCCCGAGACGAGGTTGCGCTCCTTGGTGTTCTGCGTGTAGGCGTCGACGGGTGCGAGCCTGATGCCGCCGTTGCCGTCGGAGACCACTTTCTGCACTTGCAGGTTGCCCGCCCAGCCCTTCACGTCCTGCGTGGAGGAGACGGACTCGGAGCGGCGGGACCAGCCGATCAGGTAGGTATTGGTGCCGTCGGAGGCGTGCTTGGCCGCATAGAAGAGCTGGCCGTCGAGCTGTTTGGGGGTAGCCGTGTACGGCTCGTATTGCGTATTCGCCGCCGTGTACCACATGGTGCCGTCCTGCGCGGAGAAGGTGAGATACCACTTGTCACCCACCTTGAAGGTATCCGAGCACTCGAGATTGTAGACGTCGCCGACCACCGCCTCGTCGTTGGTGTAGATGACGTCGCCGTATGCGGGGGAGGAGAGGTCTCCTTTCAGCGTGTATTTGACCACGCGGCCGATGCCGCCCTGAGAGGCCGTGACGGTGAGCGTGATGGTGTCCTCCGCCGCGTCGTAGTAGGCCTGCGGGTCGCGGAAGTCATTGCGCTGCCCGAGGGCGTCGGGCGGGTCGATGTGCCAGCCCTCCTTCTTGATGAACTCCGTGGGGCTCGTGCCCTCGGCGACCATGATGGCCTCGTGCGGGTCCCTGTTCTCGTTGTGGCCCGTGTAGAAGAAGTAGTATTTCGTGCCGGCCTTGACGACGGACCCCGTGCCGATCATGGTGTCCTGCGCGGTGCCGTGGTCGGATTCGAGGACGGGCTCCTGCCTCTCCGTGTAGTGCACGAAATCCGTGGTCGTGGTGAGATAGACGGAGTGGTTGTAGGAATCTCCCCTATCTTTCAGATAGTAGATGTAGTAGGTGCCGTCTTCATAGTAGGGCATGGTATCGCCGACATACCCCTGCCCTGCGCTGTCCTTTTCGGGCAGAAAGTTGAATTTGTATTCGTAGGCGTTCTCCTGCGCGCTCGCGGTGCGGAGGGCGGAGAAGTCCTTGTCGGAGGGGTCGGTGTCGAGCGTGGGAGCCGTCTCCCCGCCGCCGCATGCGGCAAGAAGCATCATGCCGCCGAGGACTATGGCAACTGCCGAGATGGTTTTGATGGCTTTCATGTGAATTCTCCTTAAGATCAAAATACTTCGTGATGTGCCGGCATCGCGGGGATCGCACCCTCCCGCGAGACGACGATACCTGCCGCACGGTTGGCATGCAGCAAAAGGCTTTTGAGCTCTTCCGCCGAGAGATCTTCGATCCCCCGCCCGAGCAGCTGATAGAGAACAGTGCCAATGAAGGAATCCCCCGCGCCCGTCGTATCCACGCATTCCGAGAGCCCGACCGCGGACATGGTGGCCTTGTTTTGCGTCGTATAGGCCGAGGCGCCGTCGCCGCCCTTGGTGACGAACACGAGCTTTACATGGCCACTGAAGAGGCTCTTTACGGCCTCCTTCTCCTCGCGGACGCCCGTGATGTCGAGAAGTTCCTCATCGCTCACCTTGACGATATCGGCGAGGGGAAGGAATTCTCTCACGGCGCCGAGAAGGGCCTCTCTGCTCTCCCAAAGGGAATAGCGGAGGTTGGGGTCGAAACTTATGAGCGAACCCGCCGCCCGCGCCCTCCCGATGGCGGCCGCATGCGCCCTTTTCACGGGGGCGTCGACGAGGTCCACGCTGCAAAAGTGGAGGATGTCGCCCCGTCCGAAGGGGATGCGCTCCACCTCGCTCTCCTTAAGCAGCATGTCTGCGGAGGGGTTGCGGTAGAAGGAAAAGCTCCTCTCCCCTCTCTCGTCGCGGGAAACAAAGGCGAGCGCGGTGTTGGCCTCGGAGGTGCGGAAGACGTAGTCCGTGCCGACATGCTCCCTTCGGAGGGTCTCCACGAGGAAGTTGCCGAAGGGGTCACGGCCGAGCTTGGTGATCATGTTTGCGGGTTTGCCGAGCTTTGCGACGCACACGGCGACGTTGGCGGGCGCCCCGCCCGCGTTCTTGCGGAACGTGACCGCCTCTTCGAGCGCGCCCGTCTCCTGCGCCGTAAAGTCGATGAGCATTTCGCCGATGGCATAGAGCGTGTTCATAAGATACCTCTTTTTTAGCTCTTACCTCCGCGATAAATTTTACCGCGGAGGTAAGTCCTTTGTTCAATGTTTTTTTAGCCTACGATCTTGCGCGCGCCGATCTTGATCTCGGAGATCTCGATCGTGACGCCCGAAAGTTTTGCAAGGGCGGCGGAACCGAATTCGAGGATGAGCTCGCACTTGCTGTCCTTGCGGACGACGTCCGTCATGAACTCCACCGTCGTCTCGGTCGTCCCGATCTGGTAGTTGCCCTCTTCCATCCACGACGCGCGGCGGAAGAGAAGCCCGTTGTCCCAATTGTCTCCGCAGTCCATGTCGTGCAGGCAGACATCCATGCCGATGGCGGCGGAGGCCTTCACTTTGAACGAGACGACATAGTAGGCATTCTCGGGAAGGGAGATGGGGTTATCCCAATAGCCGATGACGAGCTTGTTCTGCCCTCCTTCGGTGCTGCCCTCGTGGATCTCATAGACGAGCTTGCCGTCCTCGATATATGCCGTGCCGACGCCCTTGTTGGAAAGTTTGTCGTCGGAGCCGTTGTAGACGGCGTAGGGATACTTGGTATTCGTCTTGTTGGAGGAATCCTCGCCGAAGAGGACGAATTTGTCCTGCGCAACGCGGTCGGTCTTCTGGTTGCCCGTGATTTTAAGAAGTTGCACGTTGTCGATCGTCAACGTATTTGTCGTGACATTTGCGGAAGGGGTCCCTATTTGCAGACGGAGCATTGCGTCGCTTTCGATCGTCTTGTCGGCGTCACCCAAACTGAACGTGTAGTCGGGGGACTGCTTTTCACCCGCTTCCAGGGCAAGTTTGCCGAGGAAGGCCGCGCGGTCATTGTTCGAACCGTTTTCGATAACGACTTCCGCGTCCTGCGCGTTCGCCGCGGTGATGTCGAATTTGAGGCGATAGGTCACGCCTTTTTCGATCTTGACAGCGCCGAGAGCGACATCCGCTTTGAGCTGCCAAACAGTTCCGGCATCCGGATATTTTGCGACGTTGATCTTCGCTTCGCCGTTCTCCACGGCCGCAGTCGCCTGCGCGCCGCCATCGGGGCGGACAAACACTTGCGTATCGCTCGCAGCGGAGAAATCGTTGGCGAAGAGGCTTTCCTCTCTCCGCGTGCCCGTCGTCTTGTAGATGGCGATCTTTTCGATGGAGGACTTGAACTGTGCGGGATTGCCGTTGCCGCCGAGGCAAATACGGAAGAGGATCCCGACTTTCTCTTTGTTGATCTTCTTTTCGGTGAGCGAGAACTCCAACGTGATGGGCTTCACCGTCGTCTCCACTTGGGCGCCGTATAACCCGTGAGGCGCGTCGGCCGAGTCGTAATTGTCTTCGTCGCCCTTGCCGAGGTTCCGTCCGTCCCAGCTGTCCGTTTTCGCGTCGGCCGAGTCGAGAAGCGCATTCAGATTGATCTTCGTGTTGACGGACGAGCGCGCCCAGACGACGAATTGGTATTCGCCGGCGGTGAGGTCGCCGAAGTGCCGCGTGAGCATGAGCTTGTCGTCGCCCGCGTCTTTGAGGTCGGTCACGTCAAAGACATACGCGCCCTCTTTGAGCGTTGCGGTCGCCTCGGGACCGTCGATGACGGTCTTCCAATAGTGAGCGTCCGCATCGGCCGCCGTGGGGGTGGTGAAATCGGCGGTGAAGACGTTCTCGAGCTCGCCTGCGCCCGCTTTCACCTTGAAGGTGCAGAATTCTTCCGTCGTCTTGCCGTTCGAATCGGTGACGCTGTATTTCACTTCGTAGCCGTTTACGCTGGCCGCGGTGGGCGTCGTCTTGCCGTTCGTGAAGGTGAGCCCCTGTGCCGAGAGCGTGATCTTTGCGGTGAGGTCGCCGTCTTCCTTGTCGGTGGCGGTCACGCCTTCGAGCGCGTTCCACTCCTCGCCGACCATGCCCTGCGCCTCAAGCGGGACCCCGACGATCTCGGGCGCCGAGTTGGACGTGTTGTTATTGCCGCCACAGCCTGCAAGCAGTGTGAGCGAGAGCGCCGCGGCGAGCCCGATCGCAAATAGTTTCTTCATGATTTTTCTCCTTGCTCTTATTTACCCTGCACATACCTGTCGTATGCGGCCTGGTAGACTTTCTGCACTTCGTTGATGCCGACGCTGTTGCCCGCGGCCTTGGTCTTGTGAGCTTCCCAATCGCTGTCGGAGAGGCCGTTTCTCAGCCACTTGAGGATGTTCTCGCGGAGGTAGTTGTCGATGGTCGTCTGATAGGAGGCGAGGACGTCGAGCTCTGCCTTGGTGAACTGCAAGTTGGGAACGGGCTTCACCGATGCGGGGATATAGGGCGTTGCATACGCGCCGAGACGCTCGAGGCGGAGCTTTGCGCGGGGCTCCATCTCAACGGTCGTGTTCCACACGTCGCCGGAGAGGTAGCAGAGGCCGAGAGGCGCGTTTTCGAGACGGATCTCATCGGTGGTCTTGCCTGCGGGCGGATCCTTGGCGACGAGCTTGCCGTTCGCATCCAGCTCCTCTTCAAAGGCGATGCCGATGGGGCCGTAGTTGATCTGCGCGGAGATCTCGGGGAGGTAGTAGCGGTCGAAATAGGTGAGGAGCACTTCCACGTTGGGCGTATCCTTGAAGAAGATGACTTCGCCGATGGAGATCTCGGGGTTGTTGGAGACGCACACCGTCTGCTTGCCGTCGGGCCCCTTCAAGGGCTTGCAACAGACGTAGTTGGAAGGATCGGAGACGACGGTCTCGCTCTCCCACCAATAGAAGGCGCCGTATTTCTCATCCGCGCCCGTGCCCTTGCCGTTGGCGAGGAATTGGTCCTGCGACTGCTCGAAAGAGACTGCATCGATGAGCCCGTCTTTCACCCAGCCGTTGAGGTATTTGAGCGCATCCCTGTAAGCGTCGTCGAGCACGGTGTAGACGACCTTTCCGTCCTTGATGATGCGGTGCTCGAGGTTGTCGTTGATGCCGAACATGCCGAAGAGGTCGCACTGGTTGCCCTGCCAATTGTTCCACACGAAGGAGAGCGGGCGCTCGTCGGACTTGCCGTTCCCGTTGGGATCCTGCGTCTTGAAATAGGTGAGAAGGGACTGCATCTGGGCCGCCGTGAGTTCGAGGCCGTCTTTCACCTGTTCCTTCGTGAGACCGGAAACGGCGCCTGCGTCGATCGCCTTCTCCGTCCATGCCTTATTGATGAAGAGCAGGTTGGGATTTTGCAGAAGGCCCATCTCCTCGATGCGGGGGAGCGCATAGATCTTGCCGTCTACGCTCGTGACCTGCTTGCGGATGTCGTCGCGGGAATCGAGAATGGCCTTGAAGTTGGGCATGTAGTCGAGGTAGTCGCTGATGGGAAGGAGGACGCCGCGGTCCACGCCGTATTTGGAGATCTCGTTGGAGGTGAGGCCTGCGTGATAGATGGCGTCGATGCCCTCGTGCTTGCCGAGTTTGAGCACTTTCTGCTGGCCGTAGATGCTCTCGGAGACGTTTTCCCAATCCACGAACACGTTGGTATCGGTGAAGAGCGTCTGCATGATCTCCATGTCGTTGTAGTCCTTCGCGGAGGCGTTCTTGGAGGAATAGATGTGGAAGGAGAGTTCCTTCGAGCCCGCTTCGTTGAGGATGGGCTTGGAGGTATCCGTCCACTGGTAGCCGTATTTCTCCGTCAGCTGTTCCACGGAGTTCTTCTCGCGGTTGTCGCCGCCGCCGCATGCCGCAAGAGCCATCACCGCGGCACAACCGATCGCTGTCACTGCAAGTAACTTTTTCATAATTTTTACTCCTTATAAATTTTCGATCATGAAGTCCCCTTGGGGGGGAGGAGAGAGGCGGCGCTTTTGGGGGGAGGAACCGCCCCTCTCCGTCCGTTCGGGCTTATCAATCTTTGAGAGAGCCCACGAGCACGCCTTGTGCGAAGTATTTCTGCACGAAGGGATACAAAAGCAATACGGGCAGGCTCGACACGATGACCGTGACGTATTTGAGCTGGTTGGCGAGGCGGAACTGTTCCAGAATGGTCTCGCCGCTGCCGCCCGTCGTCGATTCGGACGCCGTGAGGATCTCCTTCAAAACGAGCTGCAAGGGATACATGTTCGCGTCGTCCAAGAAGATCATGGCGTTGAAGTAGCTGTTCCACTGCCCGATGGCGTAGTACAGCGTGAGCACTGCGATGATGGGCGCCGAGATGGGCACGATGATGGAGACGAACAGACGCGCCCTGTTTGCGCCGTCGAGCTCGGCGGCTTCCACGATGCTGTCAGGCACGCCCGTCTGGAAGAAGGTCTTGGCCATGAAGAGGTTCCATGCCGAGACCGTGCCGGGGAGAATGATCGCCCACGGCGTGTTGAGCATCCCGAGGTCGCTGACGACGTTGTAGAAGGGGATGAGGCCGCCGCCGAAGAACATCGTGATCGTGAAGAAGATCATGAAGAACTTGCGGAAGGGCAATGTCTTTCTCGAGAGCGCCCACGCGGCGGCGAGCGTGAAGCCCACGCTCAGCACGGTGTAGGCCGCGGTATACCAGATCGTGTTGCCGTAGCCGATCCAGATATCCGTCCGCTCGAAGCACTTGGTGTAGCCCGAGAAGTCGATGTCGACGGGCCAGAGGTAGACCTTGCCCGCGAGCACGGCGTCTGCGCTCGAGAAGGAGGCGATCACCACAAAGTAGAGCGGATAGAGCACGATGAGTGCGAGCAGCGCGAGAACGATGTAGGTGATGATGTAGTAGACGCGGTCTCCCTTGGAGTCTTTGACCTTTTTGGCCTTGCTCTTTCCGGGTGCGGGAGCCGCAGGAGCGTTCATCTGTTCTTGAAGGATGTCTTCCATACTTTTCCCTCCTCAGAAGAGCGAGTTCTCGGAGAACTTCTTCGAAGCCGTGTTGGCGATGATGAGCAGCAAGAGGTTGATGATGGAGTTGAACAGGCCGACGGCCGTTGCATACCCTGCGCCGAGGCCGCCCGGGACAAGGCCCTGCTTGTAGACGTAAGTCGCGATGATCTCGCTCACGCCGATGTTGCCGTCTGTCTGCATCAGGAGCACTTTCTCGTAGCCCACGCCCATGAGCCCGCCGATGGACATGATGAGCATGACCGAGATGATGGGCATGATGGCGGGGAGGTCCACGTGCAGCACGCGCTGGAAGCGGGAGGCGCCGTCGATCTGCGCCGCTTCATGCTGGGCCTGGTCGACGCCCGAGAGCGCCGCGAGGTAGATGATGGAGCTCCAGCCGAAGTCCTGCCAGTTGCTCGAGAGGATGTACATGGGGCGGAACGCGCCCTCTTCGAGGAAGAAGGAATATCTCGCTCCCCCCGCGCTCTCGATGATGTTGTTCACGAGCCCGTATTGCCCGAAGAACAGCTGCAACATACCGACGAGGACGACGAGGGAGATGAAGTGCGGCCCGTTGAACACCGTCTGTAAAAATTTTGCGAGTTTCTTGTTTCTCGTCGTGTGGAGCATGAGCGCCACGATGATGGGGAGCGGGAAGCCGATGATGAACCCGAGGATACACAGAAGGAACGTGTTCCACATCAACCCCCAGAATGCGTAATTCCCCAAGAATGCCGTGAAGTTATCGAACCCGATCCAATAGCCGTTCAGAATGGAATCGCCCGGCATGAAATCCTGGAATGCGATGAGCAGACCGTACATCGGGATGTAGGCGAAGACGAACGTCACTATGACTGCGGGGATGAGGAACAGAAGATAGCTCCAATTGCGCTTGAAATTGCGCGCGAAGTAGCTGTCTTTGAACTTGCGGCCGGCCGGTTTTGCGGTTTGGACGTCTGAAAGCAAGGCGTCTTCGCCCGCGGTCGCCCCGCCGCATGCCTGTTCCGTTTCAATCAACTTCGTTTCCATGTTTTCCCTCCTTATTTTTTTTCCAAAAGGGCGTTTTGGGTGATTCCTATTATAATTTGCCCCTTTTTTCCGTCAAGAGCCGCCAAACAAATCGCGGGAAATTTGTGCATTTGCCCAAATCGGTGGATTTTGTTTGTGCAAAAACCCAAAAAAATATTGACATTCTCTCAGTTTACGGTATAATGGAAACAGAAAAAACCGACGAGGAGCGAACATTTCTCACATGAAAAGAGAGCGAATCACAATCCAAGACATTGCCGACTCCGTAGGGCTCTCCCGCAACACCGTCTCCAAAGCTCTGAACGGGCAATATGTTCCCTCGCACACGCGCGAACTTGTATTGAATGCCGCCATCGGGCTGGGATACAAGAGCTATCAGAAAGTTGCTGCCGCCGATTCCGAAAACCCCCACCGCAGGATCGTGCTCATCGCCTCGAAAATGCTCATGACGATGACCTTCTTCATCCATGTGGTGCGCGGCATCGAATCCGCCCTCTCGGAGGATGAAAACGTGGAGCTCTTGCAGTTCACCGCCACCAAGACCTCCTTTTTCAACCGCCTCGTGGACTACCTCAACGACAACAAAGTGGACGGCATCATCTGCATGGAGCTCTTCCACGCCGACTACGTCCCCAAGCTCATCGAGCTCGGCTACCCCACCGTCTTCTTCGATTTCCCCATCTATGTCTCCGCCACGGGCAACTACGACATCGTGCTCCCCGAGAGCTTCGCCCCCGTCAAAAATCTCTGCCTCACCCTCATCGGCGAGCAGGACTGCAAGACGTTCGGCTTCGTGGGGGATTATACCCACTGCACCTCCTTCTATGAGCGCTTTCTCGCGATGCGGGAGGCCGTCTTCCTCTCGGGGCTGGAATACGACCCCGTCTATTCCATCATCGAGAAGGACTCCTTCCCCTACGGCAACACGGCGGAACTTGCAAAGCTCTTCGCGAAGATGCCCGACCTCCCCGATTGCTTTGTGGCCGCAAACGACACGCTCGCCATCTACGTCATCGAGGCGCTCAAACTGCTGCATAAAAAAGTCCCCCGCGACGTGCTGGTCGTCGGCTTCGACAACCTCGCGGAGGCAAAATCGCACGAGCCCCAGCTGACCACCTTCAACGTGGACAAGACGGGAATGGGCAGAAAACTGCTCTCCGTCCTGCTCGAACGCATCGGCCACCAGCGGCAGAAGACGCAGACCATCTACCTGCAATCCAAGCTCATCCTCCGCGAGACGACGTGAGCTTCCCTTCCCCCGCGGACGGCCCGTCTCCACACACCCGCGCGGGCAATAAAAAAATAATCATCCACCCGCATAGCGGGTGGTATTTCATTTTCGGGCATAGCCCTAATCGTTACAGGCAGCGCACAAGTG
>CANQJJ010000046.1 GCA_947624215.1 uncultured Clostridia bacterium | reverse complement strand
GGCGCCGCCGCAGATGCCTAAGATGCCGCAGATGCCGCCGTACACTCCGCCCGCAGACCCGCACCACCCGCAGGAATAAATTTGGATGGGGCCATCGGTCCACCAAAGTAAGTAACGACAAAAGCTCACGACGATCGTCGTGAGCTTTTATTGTATAAAAAACCTCTCCCAATCGGGAAAGGCAAAGGTTCATTCGGCTTGCAGTTTTTCGAGGAATGCTTTCGGAGAGAGCACGGGGACGGGCGATTTTACAAAATCTTCCGTGTTCCGCGTCACGATGCAATCCGCTTCCGAGCGGAGCGCAGTTTCGATCATTACGGCATCCTCAAAATCGGAGACGGGCGACGGCACGGCTTTGCGGCAGTCAATGCCCGCCGTGTCCAATACGTCGAAGAGGGTAAAGAGTTTGTTCAATGTTTCGCGCGAAGTCTTGTCGTTATGGGTGTAGCGGTGCATGAGATAGTAGATATCTGTCACCGCCTTTGCGGAAATGTAGCCGAGGAAGGCATTATTTGCCGCGGCAAGAAAGATGTCTTGCGCGTCCTTCGCAAAACCATCGCGCGATTGCAATGCATCGATGACGACGCAGGTGTCGATGAGTGCTCTCATATCTCCTTCAACCTCTCTTCGCGAGCCTCTTCCAAAGTGACATCCGCAGGCAAAATACCGAACAATGACTTGGCGACATCAACACGCTCTTGAAAAGGATTGGTGAGCTTGGAGATTATTTTCCCGTTTCGCGTGATGAAGACGTCCTCTGTCGCGGAGAGAAGCAGATACTTGCTCAAATTTTCTTTTAACTCGGTAGCCGTAATGGACATGATTGTACCTCCCTTACTTCGTACTATTATTATAACCAAAACGTACGATTTTGTCAATAGAATCGGACGAAAAAATCCCGCTTATACCAATGGAGGCGCTTAAAATCAAGCTTGGTCGTAGCAAGATTCTTCGCGGATGAGCAGTTCGGTGAAATTCATGCTTTATCGGCTCAGAATGACGCTTAGGATGAGCTTGGACAGAATGACGCTCGGATCAACTCATCGGAGGGTACCATGTCCGAGGTCAAACCCTTCGATTTTCAATTTTATATGCGCATGGAGGAGACGCGGGATCCCTCCGATTTTCTTGTATAAATATAATGTTTATTCGTATATTCCCTTCCCATAGTCCTCGTGCATCTTCTTTACGGGGGTGCGGAGAGGGGACTTTTCCCGTTTCAGCCATTTTTTTGCGGCAAAAGCGCGTTATATCAAAAAAATTTATAGTGAATATTATCAATTCTTATAGAACGGCCGTTCGGAAACGCTTGACAAACGGCTGCGTTTTTTTTTATCATGATATTTACTTATTAAATAATACCAAGGAGTATTGTCATGAAACGGAAACTGCTGTTGATCATCACGCTTCTTTTCGCAATGATCGGCACACTGGCCATCGTTTCCGCATGCGGTCCGCGTGAAGATGTCACCGAGACCCCGCAGGCGGGCGAAGAGGTCGGCGAATATTATTGCGACGTCAACACTGCAGAGTATTCCCTCACCCTCACAGACCAATGCGAGTATACGCTGGTCATGGGCGGGAACCGCGTTACGGGCAACTATACGCCCACCGGAGAGGACCTCGTTCTCAAATCGGAGTCTGGCGACATCCTCGCCTCCTACTTCGACGGCGTCGTAACGCTCACTTATCGGTCTGAGACCTATAAATTCCTGCGAAAGGTGGATTACCATATCACTTTCGAGACGAACGGGGGCAGCGCGGTCGCCGAAGTTGCCGTGCGCAACGGCAGAAAGGCAGCAAAGCCTGCAGCGCCCACCCTTGCAGGGAAGACCTTTGTCGGCTGGTATCTCGACAGCGCTTTCAAGAGCCACTTTACCTTTGAGGAGGCCGTCACTTCCGACCTCAAGCTCTACGCGCGCTTTGAGACGCCCATCGACCCCGAGTATACCGTCACCTTCGACGCCAACGGCGGCAGGGTGAGCGTTGATTCCGCCACGACGGTGGGGCACATGCTCTTCGACCTTCCCACACCTACCTGGGAAGGGCATACCTTTGTCGGCTGGTGGGTCAGCCACTATGAGAGCGCCGAAAAGCTCACCTATCGATACAGCGAGCAGGTCCTCGGCGGCAACACCACGCTGTTCGCCGTCTGGGCGGGCGAGACCCCCGCACTCTCCGTAGGGGAGAAGAGCATCACCTGGACGTCCGTCGGCACCAACAGCCAATACAACATCATCGTCAAGAACGAGAAGACAGACGAGGAACTGCTCAACACCCGGTCCGGGCAGACCTCCGCGGACTTTGATTTCTCCAAGCAGGATGCGGGCGATTATTCGGTCTCTGTCACCGTCAACAATCAGACTGCCACTTGCTACTATCGGAACAAGGGCCTCGACAGGGTGACCGTGTTCGAGGTCAAGGGCAATAAGTTGTTCTTCAACGCCGTCGACCACGCGGAGAATTACTACATCACCGTCGTCTGCGGTAAGGAAGATCACCACAGCGGGCGCGAGTTGGTCACCGACCGTGCCTACGACTTCTCCGAGTGCGAGATGAAGGATGAGCAGATCGCCTTTACCGTCACGGCCGAGGCGAACGGATACCTTGCCTCCGAATCCGCGCCCTACTACGTCACCCGCACTCTCCCGGTCGTCAAGGGCATCTCTGTCGACAGCTCCGCCGAGCTTCTCAAATGGAACAGAGTGGAAAATGCGACCTCCTATGACGTCGTCATCAAACAAGAGGGCAGCGTCGTCTATTCTGCAAATATCGTAGACGGGACCTCCGCCCCCCTCAAGGACCTCAACAGGGGCGTCCTCAATATCTCCGTCACCCCCAAGGCGCGCGGCTGGAACTCTCCCTCCGCGGCGACCTATTCGTATAGGAAACAGACGCTTGCAACGCCCCGCGGCCTGCATGCGGATATCGCGAACTCCAAGCTCGTCTGGAACGAAGTCAAATATGCCACGGGCTATGAAGTGACCATCGGCACGAACGCCCCCGTCAAGGTCACGGATCCCGAGATCGAATTCAAGAGCGAATATCTCACGGCGGGCAGCCTCGACTATGCCGTCAAGGTGCGTGCTCTCGGAGAAAATACCGTCAAAGCCTCGCTCTGGACGGACGAGCTCAACGTGCGCTCGGGCAAGCTCGGCGGCGAACTCCGCTACCGCGACGGCGTCCTCTCGTGGGATCCCGTCTTCGGTGTGAGCGATTATTATCTCTCCGTCAACGACGAAGAAGAGGTGCACTACGAGAACCTCTCGAGCATTCCCGTCACGTTCACCGAGGCGAAGGAATATGCCTATAAACTCCGTGCCGAGTATTCGGACGGCACCTCCGATGAGCTTCGTCTCTCCGTCATCGCGCGCGAGCTCAAATTCGTCGTCGAAGCAGGGGAGTCCTCGCAGACCTTCTACCTTGCCACGGGCGACAAGGTCACCTTCCCCGAGGGGGAGGAGGCCACCGTCTTCGGCTACGACCTCAAGGGCTGGTATACCGCGCTCGAGGGCGGCGAACTCTATGAAGACAGCGTGTTCTTTGCCGAGAACAACGTCACCTTATACGCGCATTGGAAGCCTAAGGCCTTCCACATCACCCTGAGAGCGGGCGCTTACGGCAACCAGTCCGCCGAGATCGACAACGGCGTGACGGCCTACTACGACCAGCCCGTAACGCTCCCCATGCCCGATTGCACCGACCCCGTAAAGGGCTTTGTCGGCTGGTATGATTTCAACGGCGTCGTCGCCTTCACGGGCTACGACTGCGTCATCCCTCACTACCTCCAGGGCGCCGATATCACCCTCTATGCGAAGTGGGTAGACGTGCTCTCCTTTGTTCCCGTCTACACGACGACGGCCGCCAACCGCACCGTCGACCACTACCAGGTCAAGAAGCATCCCGACATCGTCCAGAGCGGCATCAAGGTGATCGAGATCCCCAAAGAGTACAAGGGCAAGCCCGTGACCGAAGTCATCGACTTCACGAATGTCACCACGCTTGAAACCATCTCCATCCCCGACTGCGTCACCCTCATCGCCATCGAGACGAGCGAGAGCGCGTTCACGGGCTGCACCAATCTCAAAGAGATCAAGATCTACGAGACCTCTTACAACGGGCCCAAGTATTACAGCGATTACAACGGCATTCTCATCTACGACAACCCCGAGACGCATCTCCGCGAGCTCAAATTCTATCCTGCTGCCCGCACCGATGAGACTTTCGATATCCCCGACGGCATTCAGGTGATCCCTTCGCAGATCCTGTATGGCAATACGACGCTCAAGTCGGTCAGCATCCCCGCCAGTGTCACGCTCATCGAGTCGCAGGCGTTCGGGAACAGCTCCATGTACGATTCCAAGCTCGAAACGATCACGTTCAGGTCCGCCGCACAGGGTGTGGCCGAGCAAAAGCTCGTCATCCAGGAGGAGGCGTTCTATCACCTCACCCAACTCAAACATCTCACGTTGCCTTCCCGTGTGCAGAACTTCAACATGTTCACCATGTTCAAGATGTACAACAACGAATACGCGTTCGAGACCATCGAGTTTGAGGGCAACGGCGATTACAGCGTGCAGGACGGCATGATCCTCAAAAACCTCGCCGGCAACGACAAGGAGCTCGTGTTCTATCCTTTCACTGCAGAAGAATTCACGATCCCGGAGGCGGTCACGTCCATCGGGGAGAGTGCGGTCGAGAGCCATACGCTCCTCACCGAAGTCACTATCCCCAAGCAGGTCACGCACATCGGCAAGCGCGCCTTCTATGATTTGAGGAATCTCTCCTCGCTCACCTTCGCGGGGACGGCTACCGACCTTGCACTCACCATCGAAGAAGACGCCTTCAACGGCTTGAGCTACAACAATACGAGCAATCCTCTCACCGAGTTGCATTTGCCTGCCAACTGCGTGAAAGTTGCGCGCAACGCCTTCTACAACACCAAGATCAAGACGGTCTATCTCGAAAGCGGCGAAACTTCTGCACTCGAGATGGAGGATGGTGCCTTTGCTGCCGAGCTTGATTGGTCGGGAAATCCCAAGAGCCTTGTCACGTCGGTCCATGTCGTCGGTAAAGGCATCCACGGAATCAACTTTGCGGCTGTGTTCGGACAGGGCATCACCGAGTTGAAGATCGATGAAGAAAATCCTCATTATCAGATGGATGCGGAGGGGAATGTTGCCTACGAAGTGAAGGAGAACGCAAACAAAGAGAAAGAACTCACCCAAATCGTGTGGGTCAAGAACGGCGTTACTCAGATCACCATCCCCGATACAGTCAAGAGCATCGCCTCCAATAACTTCAAGAACCGCAGCAGCCTTACGAGCATCACCATTCCCGCAAGCGTCACCTACATCGGGCCCGAGGCCTTCCTCGGTTGCTCCGGCCTTACGGAGGTCATCTTTGCGAACCCCGCACCCGATACCGTACGCGAAGAGCTCTCCATCGGCGACAGGGCATTCAGCGGCTGCACGAACCTTACTGCCATCGACCTTCCCGAGGGCTTGACCATGCTCGGCTCGCAGGTCTTCATGGGTTGTAACAAACTTGCTTCCGTCACGCTTCCTACGACGATCGAGAACATCACGCCCTATGAGGAGACGGAATCTTATTCGACGACCATGCATACTTACTTCGGATTGTTCTCGACGTTCGGGAGCTATCCGGATGAAGTGCCGCTCAAAGAACTCAAGATGCACGACGGTACCCCGCAACATTACTCCGTGAAGGATAACGCGATCTACCGGCTTGCCGAGAACAAACACGACAACAAATTCGAAGAGAGCGAGCTTCTCTACTTCGCCATTTCGGCGGAGACGGAGCACCTGGTCATTCCCAACACGGTGGAGAAGATCTGGGAGCATGCCTTCTTCTTCGATGCCACCGGTGGCGTCTATCACCTCACGAAGATCTCCTTCGAAGGCGACGCCTTGGCTCCTAAGTATGATGAGACGGGCGCGCAAGTCGCACGCACGCTCGAAGTTATGGACGGAACCTTCCAGAAGGCGTCGAGCGTCACCGAGATCGATCTGCCGCACGGTACGACCATCCTCGGCAAAAACGCCTTCCGTGAGTCCGGTATCACGGCTTTTGAAGTCCCGAACACGGTCACGTCCATCGGCGCGGAAACGTTTGCCGGCTGCAAAGCGCTCCGTGAACTCACCTTCGAGGATGGCGGCGATGCCGAGCTTCGCTTCGAAGATGGCTCAACGAACGGCATTTTCGGTTCTTCCTATAATTCGGGCACAGTCACCGAGATCGAGCTCCCTGCGCGCACCGTATATCTCGGGGCAAACGTCTTCACGGGAAGCAAGATCGTATCCGTCGAGATCCCTGCGTCTGTCACGGCAATCGGCGAGAGCGCCTTCAAGGATACCCCGCTCTCCTTCCTCACCTTCGCACAGAACAGCGACTTGCAGACCATCGGCCCGCAGGCCTTCAGCGGTGTCAATCTCGACAGCGTTGTCATCCCTGCGTCTGTAACGACCATCGGCGTCGGCGCCTTTGCAAAAAATTCGAGACTCAAATCCGTCAAATTTGAGGACAACAACAATCTCAACTTGCTTAGCGATAACCCGAGCGGCCTCAGCGTAAGTTGGGTGGGCGGTTCGTTTGCACAGTGCCCCGTGCTCTCCGAAGTCGACTTCGGTGCCAACACCAAGCTCACCACGATCGGCGTCTCCACCTTTGAAAACGATCCGCTTCTCAAGAGCTTTGTCGTCCCGCTCAGCGTGGAGGAGATCGCCGCCGACGCCTTCAAGGGTTCCGGCCTTGAGACGGTCACCTTTGAGAACAAAGAGGGCGAACTCAGCAAATTGCACTACCTCAACACCGCTTTCGCGGGCACGAAGATCACATCGTTCGCGTTCCCCGAGACGGAGCAGGAGATCATCATTACCGACCGCGCATTCAGCGGTTGCACGGAGCTTGAGAGCATCCATCTTTCGAGCACCGTTTACAGCATCAAGAGCGCATTCGCAGGGTGCACGATCAAGGAAGTCACGGTCGCCGACAACAACCCGAGCTACAAAGTGGACACCAAAAATCACATGTTGCTCAACAAATACGGCGTCGACATCATCCTCGTCTTCGGCACGCTCACGGGCGAGCTCGAGATCCCTTCCGGCTCCATCATGATCGGAGCAGGAGCGTTCGAGGGCATGGAGATCACCTCCGTGTTCATCCCCAACACCGTCGTGCGCATCGACGACGGCGCCTTCAAGAACTGCAACAAGCTCACCACGGTAGAGTTCGAGGCAGGCAGTGCGCTCACCTCGCTGGGTAAAGAAGTCTTCTTGAATTGCACGCTGCTTGAAAACATCAACTTCAACAGGACCACCCAGCTCGAAGAACTTGCGACGGATGATGCCTACACTCCGGCAAGCAACACCTTTACCGATTGCGTCCACCTGACCTCGCTCGACCTCAGCAAGACGCGCCTCACCGCCATTCCCGCGGACACCTTCAAGGGATGTACCTCCCTCGATACATTGATCCTGCCCAACACTGTCGAGAACTTCAATGCAAAACTCACGGATACGAAGGTCACCGAGCTCGATCTGAGCCACACGGCCGTCACGGAGATCGCGAGCAGGCTCTTTGCGGGCAATGAAGTCATCGAATCCCTCTCGCTTCCCGCAGCGCTCACCGCGATCGGTAGCTATGCCTTCCAGAACTGCCATGAACTCGCTACGTTGACGCTCAATGCGGCGCCCATCGAAACGCTCGGGGACTACGCCTTCCAAGGCTGTTCCTCGCTCACGTCGATCGACCTCATGGCGGCGAGGATCACCGAAGTTCCCAACTATGTGTTCAGCGGCTGCTCCTCGCTCGCAGAGGTCAAGTTGCCCAACGGCCTCACGAAGATCGGGCAAGAGAGCTTCAAAGATTGCGAGGCGCTCAAAGATTTCGATCTCACCAAGATGACCTCCATCGGCATTGCCGCCTTCAACGGTGCGGGCCTCAAGAAGGTCACGCTTTCCGGTAACGTGACGGAATGGAAGGATGGTAGTAGTTATTCGAGTTCCGCCAGCACGGGTATCTTTGCAAACAACGAAGTTCTCAGCGAAGTTGTCTTCGATACGACGCTTCCCGAAAATCCTCATTTTGCGGGTTACATGTTCTCGAAGTGCACCAATCTTACGACGCTCACGTTCAATCCGGGCACGCAAGTCGGTACGTTTGGTAGCAACATGTTCACCGATTGCACGGCAATCGATACGGTGACGCTTCCCGCTTCCTTCAAGACGCTCGACTACAGCACTGCCTCCAATACCTTCAAGGGTTGCACGGGCATCAAACACGTCGACCTCTCGGCCTCTGCTTCGACAGAACTCGGATACAGTATGTTCTCGGGCTGCACGGCGATCGAGGACTTCAAGTTCCCGACCGCGCTCGAAGAGATCCCTTATCAGGCTTTCAAGGGTTGCACGAATCTCACGCAGGTCCAACTTCCCGCGACTGTCAATGAGATCGGTTACGATGCCTTCAACGGTTGCACGGGCCTTGGGTCCATCGACCTGCCCGATGCCGTCGAGGAGATCGGGTCCGGGTGCTTCACGGGTTGCGCACTGACCAAAGTAGTGCTGCCCAAATCGCTGACCTCGCTTTCGTATAGCGCCTTCAAGGATTGCGCGAATCTGCAAGAGGTGGACTTCTCCAATGTAACGGAACTTACGACTTTGTCGTCCACCACCTTCCAAAACTGCGCCAAGCTCACGAGCATTACGATCCCCGCGAGCGTCACCCGCATCGATTCCGAGTGCTTCAGGGGGAGCGGCCTCACCTCCGTTACCATCCCGGTCTCTGTCACCATTCTCGGCAACGGCGCGTTTGAAGACTGCGCAAGCCTTGCCAAGGTGAACTTCAACTGCGGCGACGTCGTCAATTCGAACTACTCCAGCGCCACAGCGCCCACCGATCTGTTCAAGAACTGCGAAAAACTCACCACCATTACCTTCACCCCGGGCGAAGATAGGGAAGAGCTCAAGGCGATCGGCGAAACCTGGTTCGAGGGCTGCGTCGGCCTTGAAAAGATCACGCTTCCCGAGAGCGTTGTGGAATTGCAAGACGGCGCATTCACGGGATGCACTAAGCTCCATGAGATCAATGTAAACAACATCACCAAACTCGGCAACGACGTCTTCAAGGATTGCACGGCTCTCTTTGCCGACGAAAAAAATTGGAGCGGTGGCGCCTTCTATCTCGGCAACTTGCTCCTCTCCTACGATGAAGCCAAACTCGCAGACGACGGCAAGCTCACCGTCAAAGAGGGCACGACGAGCATCGTCTCGAAAGTGTTCGCGAACTCCGAGAAGCTCAAGGAAGTTTCCCTTCCCGCAAGCCTCGTATCGCTCGGCGTCAATGCCTTTGAGGGTAGCAAAGCGCTCAACAAGGTGGAATTTGCCGCAGACGGTAAGCTCACCGCCATCCCCGACAATGCCTTCAAGGATTGTGCCGCGCTCGCGAATGTTACCATCCCCGCATACGTCACGACGATCGGTGAGAGCAGTTTCCGCAACACGGGCATCGCGAACCTCACCATCCCCGCTACCGTCACGGAAATCGGCACTTACGCCTTCGCGGAGAATACCAAACTCACGGCGGTCACAGTCACCGGCAGCGCGGCGCCCGCAGCTCCCGCAGCCGAAGAGGAGGCAAAAGCCCTCACGGTGCTTCCCGCCCACGTGTTTGAGAAGTGCGAATTGCTCAGCTCCGTCACGCTTCCCGCGACGGTCACGGGTATTGGCGCGAACGCCTTCGACGGGTGCAAGACGCTTTCCTCCTTTGATTTCCAACACATCACCGACATCGGCGCCTATGCCTTCCAGGGTTGCGGCTTTACCGAAATCAATTTCCCCGCAGGCATCATCGGCACTACGAGTTACGGCTCTGCGGCGTCGGATATCGGCGACGGTGCGTTCCAGAACAATGAGAGCCTCAAAAAGGTCGATTTCACGAACGCGACCAAGCTCGTCGTCATCTCCAAGCAGTTGTTCAACGGCTGCAAACAGCTTGCAACCGTCACGATCCCCGACACAGCTGTGATCGAGAGCATCGAGGCAGATGCCTTCAACGGCACGCAGATCAGCGAGATCACGATCCCGAAGACGGTCAATGCCATCGGCAACAACGCCTTCAAGGATTGCACCAAGCTCACCTCCGTCACGTTGCCCGAATCGCTTGTGACCAGGACATCGGACTATTCGACCGCAACTGACGGCTGGGGCAATGCCACCTTCGCGGGCTGCACGAACCTCAGCACCGTAGACCTCAGTAAGGCGACCAAGATCACGAAGATCCCGAAGGAAGCCTTCAGCGGATGCACTTCATTGCAAGATATCACGATCCCCGTTGGGGTCACGCATATCAACGACAATGCTTTCAAGAACACGGGTCTTAAGAGCTTCAAGTCTTCCACAGGCATCGCTTACACATACGCCGCACACGGTTTCGGCGTAGGCGTATTCGAGGGTTGCGCAAGCCTTACGGAGATCGACCTTTCCGCCAGCGCCAACCTCACCGAACTCGCAGACGAAGTCTTCAAGGGTCTTACATCGCTTGAAACGCTCAAACTTCCCAATGCGCTCCAGACGATAGGGGATTCCGTGTTTGAAGGGTGCACGAAGCTCAAGGATTTCACCTTCTCTACCTCGCTCTTGACGATCGGAATGAATGCCTTCAAGGATTGCACGGCGCTCACAAAGCTCGAGTTTCCCAACGGGACCGCATCGATCGGCAACTCCGCATTCGAAGGATGCACGCATCTCGCCACGCTGTCTCTTCCGAATTCGCTTGCGGATATGTCCGAAGCGGCCTTCAAGGGTTGCACGAGCCTCACGAAGGTGACCATGCCCATGTTGGTTGCGAACTACGCACCCGCATCCAGTTCCTACTATTCCAGCACCGGTCTCGGCATCAACCTCTTCGAGGGTTGCACTCAGCTCAAAGAAGTGGACTTCAGCGGATGCACCGTCGTCACGCATCTCTCCGACGCTCTCTTCAAGGGCTGCACGATGCTCGACACGGTCAAGTTCCCGAGCGGCCTCACCTACATTGGTAAGGGTTGCTTCGAGGGCTGCACGGCGCTCACAAAGCTCGATCTGCCCGATGACGTCTCCTCTGTCGATGATTATGCCTTCAAGGGCTGCACGGGTCTGAGCACCTTCAAGATGCCCGCCTCCCTCAAGGACTACGAAAAGAGCACGAGCACCTCTTATTGGGATTATAAGACGGATGAAGGTTTCGGCAAGGGCGTGTTCGAGGGTTGCACCAACCTCACGTCGGTCGACTTCTCCGTCTGCAAAGACCTTAAGAAGTTCTCCGACGAGACTTTCAGCGGTTGCACGCATCTCTCCACAGTGACGTTGTCCGATGCGATCGAGAGCATCGGGGCGAATGCCTTCAACGGCTGCACGGCGCTCAAATCGCTCGTCATCCCCGCCTCCGTCACGAGCATTGCAAATGACGCGTTCACGGGAACGACGGGGCTCACGCTCCACTTTGTCGCAAGCGAAGATGACGTGAAAACGGCCTTCGGCGAGGACGAGTGGACGGCATTCAAAGCCGCTCTTCCCGAAGGGACTACGGTCGATTTCAGCTATACGCAGACTGCATAACGACGCCCGAAACGGCAAAGGGGGTACGGACTTAATTGCCCGTATCCCCGTTTTGCTTTTTCAATGCTTTGGGCATGGGGTGCCCCTGCGACAAAAAGCGTCAAAAAGGCCGAAAATTTTTGTTTCAAATTCACATTTCCCTGTCCAATTCGGCTGGTTTCTGTAAATATACATGTAATTGTTTATAAATTCACGGAAACGTATCGAAAAACTTGACGAACCGAGGGCAGGGGATATATAATAGTATAGCCCGAAATATAAGGGAGGTCCATATGCAAGATCAAAGCAATGAGCTTAAAAAATACCGTGGGCGGGTCGTCAAAGAGGGGATCTTAAAATCCCTCTTCATCGGCATCATTTGCGGCATGGCCGCACTGATCCCCGTCGCATTTTTGACGTGGTTTTTTGCCTACAAACCCGGCCTCTTCATTTCCATCGCGGTGTTTGCCGTCGTCACGGCAGCGGTGGCGGTCCCCGTCTATTTCCTGCGCTACCGTCCATCCGTCAAGCAGATCGCGCAGCGCATCGACGGTCTCGGTCTCGAAGAGCGCATGCTCACCATGACCGAGCTCGAAGGAGACGAATCTTTCATGGCAAGGGCCCAGCGGGAGGATACCCGCCGCGCACTCGGAACGGTCAGCCACATGCTCATCAAGATGGCGATCGGGGCATCGCTCATCGTGCCCCTCGTCATTTGCTGTGTGCTCGGCGCGGGCATGACTGCCGTCGATGCACTCTACTATGCCGACATCATTCCGAGCGGCCTCGTGACCCTCACCCCCGAATATACGCCAAGCATCTACACCGTCAGCTACTCCGTCGAGGAGGGCGGCGAGGGCTCCGTCGTCTACTACACGGGCGATTGGAGCGAGGAGACCCCCGTCTCCGAAGAAGGGGATCAGGTCGTCGAGGGGGAGGACGCTCCCGCCGTGTATGCTGTTGCCGCGCGGGATTGGATCTTTATTTCGTGGTCCGACGGCGTCGGCGATCCCTACCGCCACGATACCGTCGTAGACGGCGACATCTTTGTACAGGCCATCTTCGAGCCCATGGATCCCGACCCCGACGACAAAGAGGCGGAGGACGATTCGCACAACGAAGAGTCCGGCGGCGGCCAAGGAGAAGGGGAAGGCGAAGAGAGCGAATCCCAGCCCGGCGAAGGCGAGCCGCAAGAGGGTGAACCCGAGGAAGGCGAAGAGGGCGAAGACGGGGAGAGAAACCCCTCGAGCGAGCCCATGGACGGATCGGGCGAATACGACAGACGCAACGATTCGAGCAAGAAGATCATCGACGGCCAGATCTACTACGGCGACGAGTTCGATGACGGCTACGACCAATGGCATGAACGCCAGGGCTCGGACGGCAACCTGCCCGACGACCTCAAGGGGCACATCGAGGACTACTACGGCTCCATCGAGACGGGCGGTAACAGCGGGAATAGCGGCACCGGAAGCGGCGGCACCGGTGGCAACGGTGGCACCGGCGGAAGCGCAGGCGAAGGGACGGGCAACGGAGACTGATCCCGCGAAATCAAAAAATAAGAATTTTAGGAATAAGGTGATACAGACATGGTAACGGAAAACGACATCAAACAATTCAGCAAACAATGCGAAGAGATCTTCGGGCAACTTTCCCGCGATA
>CANQJJ010000045.1 GCA_947624215.1 uncultured Clostridia bacterium | reverse complement strand
TGGCGACCCAAAACGGGCTCGAACCGTCGACCTCCAGCGTGACAGGCTGGCGCTCTAACCAACTGAGCTATTGGGCCATTCCTTTGCAAATTGCTGTATGGTGGGCCTTCACGGACTTGAACCGCGGACCGATCGGTTATGAGCCGACTGCTCTAACCAACTGAGCTAAAGGCCCGCATGTCCTCGCGGCGCAATTCGCAATGCTTGTTTATCATAGTATAAATGCGCGCAAATGTCAAGTGTTTTTCGATTATTTTCCGAAATTTTTTTGCCGCCCCCACATTTTTTCGCGCGGGCACAAATTCCCCCCCATCATGTCTTTGGCGGCCATGCCGCGTGCGCCAAGTCCTTTCCGTGCCGCATCCCGGTCCTTCCCCTTTGGGGCTACGCCATGCCGCCGCGCTCATCCCCTGCCGCGGCACTATCCCATGCAATTGCCCCGCAGACATGCTACGGGGCAACGCGGCTCCTCATTTTGCGATCACTTTCTGTTTGCCGCCATTTTTGTTTACGGTCATCTTCTGCGGGTCCTGATCACATGCCCGCCCACGAGCGCGATCATCTTAACGGCTTCGAGCGAGAAATCATCCCCCTCTACGATGAGCGCCTTGTTCAGCCGACCGCGCGCCAAGACCTTGACGTAGGTCACCTTTTTGCCGAAGAAGGGCACGCGCGCTTTCAGTTCTTCGAGCGTCACGCGCTCCCCGCTCTCAAAATACTCGCCTAACGTGTCCACATTGACGATGCCGGACTTGCTCTTATCGGCAATGCGCACGCTCTCCTCGATGAGTTGCTTGGCGACAGCGTCCTGCATGAGGCCGTTGACCTCCGACGCCGCAACCTCCACACGGATGCTCTCCGCGGGCAGCTGATACTCCTGCGGGATCTCCTCCAAGATAACGGGCTCCTCTGCGTCGGCTTTTTCTGCGGGCTGCTCAATAGGCTCGGCGGGCTGCGCTTCTTCGGGCTGCTCGGAGACGGGCTCTGCGGGGAGCTCTTCGGACTGCTCGGAGACGGGCTCGGTGGGTTGCTCTTCCTCGGGCTGCTCTGGGATGGGCTCTACCTGCTGCTCGGAGACGGGCTCCGCCGGCTGCTCAACCTCTTCTTCCGCGGGCTCGGCAATGGGTTCAATAGGCTCTTCGGACTGTGCGGGGGCGAGGACTTCCTCCGGCTCCTCGGGGATGCTCTCCTCGGCGACTTCCTCGGACATGGTGTCCTCTTCTTCCGTCTCGACGGCCTCTTCCGGCTGTTCCTCGGCCGCCTCTTCTTCGGGCTCGGAAAGCTCCTCGGCGGGCTGTTCTACCGGCTCGGAAGATTCATCGGTAGGCTCCTCTTCGAGCTCCTCCACAAGCTCGGAAGATTCATCGGAGGCTTCTTCATCTGGATGTTCAATAGGCTCCTCTTCGGGCGTCTCGGGGATTAGATCGGGAAGCTCCTCGGCCGTCTCCTCAAAGAGGTCCTCCGCCTCATCCGCGCTTTCGTCCATATCCAAGACCGTATCCTCCGCCGCATCGTTCGCCTCGTCGGAGGGTTGCTCTATTGTATCCTCGCGATTTTCCAATATATCGTCGTTATCGTCGGACAAACCGTCGGCATCGTCCGTGGCTTCCTCTGCGGGTTCCTCTTCGGATTCCTCCGCGGATTCAGTTATGACGTCCTCCGCGGCCTCTTCTTCGGGCTCGGCCGCCATATCATGGATATCTTCTATTGTATCATTTATATCATCTGCGGTATCGTCGGGCGCCTCGCTCGGATCGACAGGGAGCTCTGTCTCCGACGCCGTATCCTCGGACATGGGTGCCTCGGATCCGCTCTCGAGCTCGACCATAAGCTCTTCAGTGAGCGTCGTAACGGGCACGGGCTCGGGATCCTCGATGGGCTCAAAACTGCGCTCGGGCTCCGTTGCAGGCTCCTCCTCGAGGGTCGTGACGGGTATGGGCGCGGGGTCCTCCATGGGCGACGGCGCTTGCTCGGATGCGGAGCCGTCGGTCTCTTCGGACAGGTCGAAGATGGAGAGCTGTTCGGCTTCCTCGGCCGTAGGCTCGGCCGCCATGCGTGCCTCTTCTTCGGCTTTGAGGCGAGCTACCTCCTCGGCTTTGAGACGAGCTTCCTCTTCGGCTTTGAGGCGAGCTTCCTCCTCGGCTTTGAGGCGAGCTTCCTCCTCGGCTTTGAGACGTGCCTCCTCTTCCGCTTTCAGACGTGCCTCCTCTTCCGCTTTCAGACGAGCCTCTTCTTCCGCTTTGAGACGGGCCTCCTCTTCCGCTTTCAGACGTGCTTCCTCTTCCGCTTTGAGGCGGGTCTCTTCTTCCGCTTTCAGACGGGCCTCCTCTTCCGCTTTGAGGCGGGCCTCTTCGCGTGCATGGGCTGCCTGTTCTGCCCTGACCTTCGCCTCCTCGCGGATGCGCTCCAACTCGCGGCGCTCAACTTCGGCCTCGGCCTCACGCTGTGCCTTGCGGAGCGCCTTTGCGTGCGCGCGTTCCAATTTTTTCTCCATGCGGACCTCGTGCGGAGGACGCTTGAGGAGGTAGATGAGCACACCGATGGCGATGGCCGATAGCACGATGAGGACGGAGAGCACGATGCTGACCACGACGGTCCCGCGCGGCAGGAGAATGGCGAGCAGGGTCGCCGCCCCGAAGGATGCCACTGTCTCGCTGCGTTTTTCGCCGTTCAGTTTGCGGTAGAGCCGCGCCCCAAGCCATACGATGACGATGAGCTCGGCCACGAGCAGGAAGGTGAGGATGAAGATGACCCACCAGAGATGCACCTCGCGCTCGCCATAGAGATAGAACCGCGAGAAGTGCGTCGTCTCGAAGATGAGGAAATTTCCCTCGCGGCGCACGGTGAGATCCTCCGCACCGCCGTTCCCCATGGCGATGACCTGTATGCCCTCGACCCCGGTGAGCGTCGCGGGAAGCAGAACCTTTACAAGATAGGTGCCCGCGAATTGTTCCTCGCCGAGCGCGATCTCGAAGACGGCTTTGATCTCTTTATCGCCGACAAGGTCTGTAACGTCGAAGAGGGCTTCGGCTTCCACAATTGCCATTTGCAGAGCCACAGACGCGGACATGCCCCCCTCGTTTTCGATGATGCCCCAAAGTTCGGCGGCATCTTGGTCCTCGCCGTAGCTGCCGTTCCCCTTGGTGTCGACGCCCTTGGAGGAGGCAACGATCTTGACCGCGCCGAGCGATTTTTCCGTATTTTCCACGATCCCGCCGAGTGCTTTCTGCGCGGCTTCGAGAGAAAGATCTGTCCCGACGGCCTTGACGGCCGACTCCCCTTCCGTGCATGCGGCTTGAAGTGCCGCCTTGCCCTCCTCGCTATACATGGCGAAGGGATTGGAGGTGAGCTCGGAATACTTGCTCCCGATGGCGGCGAGGGCGGCCTGTTTGGCGAGCCCGATCTGCGTGGAGACGACGGTGCGGAGAATGGCGCAGGCCGTCTTGTAGGTGAAAACTGCGTCCGTCTCACCGGCGGGGGCCGTCTTGGATGCGAGCGCTTTCGCCTCAGCGATGCCGCCGTCGATGACCTCCGTCACGGCCGCGGAGTCGTCTGCCGTCTTCAATGCCGTCAAAAATTCTCCGACGAAGAAGGCGTAGAGGGTGCGCACGGCTGCGTGTGCGGAGGCAGCATCCGAAGAAGCCGCGGCGAGTTCGTCGCACGTTTGCTTTGCGGAGGCGAGGGCGGGGTGCGCGGGATAGCTCTCCGCGAGGAAGGCATAGTAGCTCCCGAGGATGCGGGCGGGCAGAGCGGCCGCACGGGCGAGAACCGCCTTTGTCATGGGAAGAATGGCGTCCGCAAGCGCCCCCTCATGGACGAGCAAAGCCTCGAGCGCGGTCCTCTCCTCGCTGAGCGTGCTCTCCACAAAGGAAGCCGCCCCGTCCGCGGTATAGAGGGCCAGCGTGCGCACAAGAAAGCTACGCAACAATTTTTCCTCTTCCGAAGCGAGAGTCTCGGACATGGTATCGGCGTTTTCTGCCGTAAGGGAAGTGAGGGCTGCCGCGATCTCGCTCTCGGGCGAGCCCGTCTTTGCGGCATAGAGACGGAGCGCTTTTGCCGCGAGGGCCGCGATCCCCTCCCTGCTCTTTTGCTCTTTTTGGGCCGTGTCGGCCGCGTCTATGGCGGCGTACTGTGCTTGCAAGGTCTCCGAAAGTTCCCCCGTGAGCCCCTGCTTTTCCAAAAGGTTTGCATGGAAGAGGCGGACGGCGTCTTTGTAGCGGGCAGAGGCAACGAGGGCTTCGGCGGCACTTTCGAGCAGGGCGAGCCCCTCGTCTGTACGCTCCCCGAAGGTAAGGGCTCCGATCCCCGCCGCGGCGCTCTCCGCAAAGTCGGCATACGCCCCGCTCTCACGGAGGGCATGGGCACGGCAGGCGGCGAGGAGCGCATCGAACATGGCGTTCTTTTTGCCCGCATCGTCTGCGGCGGAAGCCACTCCGCCGAGATCGGGCTCGGCCCCCACAAGCTCCGCATAGGCCGTGACGACTGCCTCCGCATAGGCCTCGCGCATTTCGAGGATACCCGCGCGCGCACCCGAAAGGCTCTCGGAGGTATCCGTCTCCACGGCAGCGGCGATGCGGTCGCGGACTTCTTCATAGGCTGCGCGCACCGTAGCGGCGTCTATCAGATGCAGGCGGGAGCGCGTATAAGAGGCGAGTTCGGCAGAGAGCGTCTGCGCGAATTTTTGGATCTCATCGAGAGCAATGACGTCTTCAAGACCATCCATGCCCGCAAGCAGGGCTTCACGGAGCGACGCCGAGAGCCCGTCGAAGTAGGCATCCGAAGAGGGATCGCGGTTGTCTCCCGCGGCGCTGTATGCCTCATAGACGATCCCGTCTACCCGTGCCGAAGCGCTCTCTTTGGCCGCTGCAAGTTTCTTCGCAAGTGCGTCGTCCGCCTCATAGTCGCCGAAGGCAGAATCGAGCTGTGCGTGTGCCGCCGCCCGTGCCTCTTCGAAGCGGGCTTTGCGGAGGTAATCGAGAATTTTGAGAGCGAAATTGTTCTGCTCCAAAGTGTTGGCATACTGAGGCGCCTGTGTGGCATAGAACGCCTGCACCTGCGCATTCAGCGCGGCAAAGGCATCGCGTGCCGCTTCGAGGGACTTGGCGTGCTCGCCCGTGACCTCGGAAAATGTACCTGCGAGCGCGGGATATGCGGCGAGGAATGCGTCGTAATCTTGTTGCATCATGTCGGCGCTTGCCTGCACGAGCAAGCCGTCGATCGCGGTCTCGGCCGCGCGCAGAGTCTCCTCCGTGGTGACCGAAGAAGCCGCGGCTTGGATGTCTGAAACAGCCTTGTCGCGGACCTTGTCCACGGCCTCCGAGGGCGCGTGCAGAGCGTGTTCCGCCGCCACCGCATTCTTCCCATAGACGGCGTAGAGCCATGCCATGCCCGCAAAGGCGGCTTCGGCTTTGTCGTCTGCACCGTCGATCTTCCCGTAGAGCGGGGCAAGTTCTGCCTCCGCGGGGGCGAGCTGTTTTTTGGCCGCAACGAGCCCGTCGAAGTAACTGCGCACGGCGAATTTCTGGATGGCACTCAGGCGGATGCCGTCCATGGTCTCCTCGATCGCATGCAGGGCCTCGTCGGTATACACGCCTTCAAAGCCCGTGCCCTTCACGCGCTCCTCCGCCTCGGTGAGCAGCGCCGTGAGCGGCTCGGAGGGGTCCGCATAGTCCGCCTCGAACTGCGTCCGCAGAAGTCCGAGGGTGTATGCCTCGTAGAGCGAGCGCCTGCCCTCGTACCCCGCCGTCCGCTTGTCCGCCGCAGTCTGTTCCCCGCCGACGGCCCCGAGCGCGGCCTCATAGACGCTCTCAAGCGCGTCCGTATTTAACTTTTCAAAGTATGCGCGGAGGAGGAGCTTTTGCGTGACGTCCTCCACGATGGCGTCGAGTTCGGCCTCCGCGGCACGGAGCATGTCCGCAAATCCCCCCTCGCCGAGCTTGACACCGTCTGCCGCCCACTTGCCCGTCGCGGCAAAGTTGCCCTTGTCTTGGGCTTCGGAAGCCGCTTGCACGCTGTCGATGGCCTTCTTTGCATATGCGCGGTACAGATCCAGCATGCCCTCATAGGCGGCACCCTCTTTTTCCGCGTTCCCCGCACGTTCGATGGCGGCGTAGATGGCGGCGAGTTCGCTCTCATCGGGCGCGAGCCCGGCAAATCTTTTCTGCAAATTTTCGTAATATGCCCGCACGGCGAGCTTGTTCTCCGCGTTCAAAAAGTTCGCATAGACCTCTCCCTCGGCGGATTCGAGCGTGCCTGTGAGGGTGATCCCGCGAAGTTGTTCCGCGGCGGCGTCATAGAGTGCTTGGAGCGCATCGGAGTGTACCATGTCCGCATAGAGCTCTTCGAGAAGCCCAAGCGCGAGCGTTTTATAGAGGCTGAGTTTGCCCTCTTCGGCAGCCTTGGTGCGCGCGGCATCATCCGTCGTCTGTTCGAGGGCGGAGAACGCCTCCTCAAGCGCCGCGTCGAGTGCGGCAGTTTCTTTCAGCCCTGCGGCGCACAGCCTGCCGTCTGCGGGAAGGAAGAGGTCGTTGTAATATTTTTGCACCTCACCCTTGGCCTTTGCCTGCGCGAGGATGGTTTGGATGCGTTCTTCGAGGGGGGGAAGGCTATCCTTGTCCTTCTTCTGTTCCGCGGCAAACCCGACTTCCCCGATGCGGCCGAGTTCGTTCTCAAAGAGCGCCTCGAACCCTTCGCCCCCGATGCTCTCGCTCAGCACGATGCGCGCATAGGCCTTATAGAGTCTGAGCATGGCATCGTATTCCCTGCCGTCGCCCGCCGTGCCCTTGACCTCCGCCTTTGCCTCGTTGAGCGCCCCGCCGAGTTCCGCCGCGATCGCATCGCCGAACAAGCCCGACATCCTGTGCGCCTCGTAATACGCCTGCACGCGGAACACTCTGCCCGCCTCCGCGACGAGAGCCTTGATGTTGTCAAGAGAATTTTCATCGGCCGCGACTGCCCCGATGAACTCGTTGTATTCCCCCTCGACCTCGCCGAGGGACGTGAGCGCGGGCTGGTAGCCGCCCGTGGCTCCCTCGGAGACGAGCCCATATTCTTTGAGAACGTAGGCCTTGTCGATGGCCATCTCCTCTCCGGCCGCCTCTTTGGCGCGTCCGATGGCGGCGACAAAGTCCTCTCTCAAAAGGTCGATCGACCTTTGGATGGCATCGATGAGTTCCTCCTCCGTGAGCGTCGTAAAGCGTTCGCGGATATTCTGCTCCAAGGAAAAATAGCTTTGGACGGCGCGCGCGATGGCCTCCTTGGCCGCCACGAAATTTTTGTCCGTGATCTCCACGTCGGGGGAGAGCTCCTCGTAGAAATTCTTCTGCCACTCGTTGCGCATGGCGTTCGGGATCTCTTCCTTGATGCTTGCGAGGATGTTCTTCAATCTTTCAAGGGAGCGGAGGTAATCGTCCAATTCGGCGTAGCAGGCGAGCATCTCGACGAGCGCCGACGGCATCTTCTGCTTCACGTCGGTCTGGGTGTTGTAAGCGGCATACAGATCGATGAATTTCGTGCTCGCCGTATTCATGGTCCCCGAGAGCGTGCGATACGCTCCATCTAAGACATGGTACCCGCCGACGAGCCCATCTCCTGCGGCAGCCCGCACGGAAAGGCGATATTCGGTATTGATCGTGAGCCCGGAGAAGACGATCCTGCCGTTGGATGCGGCATGTTCCCATGCGACAGTCGTCTCGGGCGCGTCATTCAAAGGCATGAGCGCGTATTCGACCCCCGCCCTTCCGATGATGACGATGTAGCCGTCCTCACCCTGGTTGTAGACGTCATAGAGTTCGCCGCCGAAATCGTCGGGGAGCACGGCGCGCACACCCGTGTATACGCGGCGGAGCTCGTCGCCGAAATAAAACTCTGCGATCCCGTCCTGCCCGATGGTGAGGTCGTTGGGCAAGAGCCCGCTCTCGCCGAGGAGCTTCTTCTCCCCGTCTGCCATATAGTATGTATCTGCGGGAGCGGCAAAGGTGCCGTTGGCACGGTCGATGCGGATGAAGGGCACGGCCTCCGCAAAGGGGATCTCCTGCGCCGTCTCCTTGAAGGAAAGTTTCACGCGCCAATCGCGGAGCTCGGTCCCCTCTGCGGGAAGATCTGCCGTCCCCAAGTAGTCCCCTCCCTGCTCGGCAAGGGGCACCTGGATCTCGCCGATGACGAGCGAGGGCACCACCATGTCCGTAACACGCACGTCAAAAGAGAGCTTGTCCCGCGTTTCCTGCGAGACGTTGACCCCCACGCCGCCGTAGCCGTATTCCTCGCCTTTTTCCGCGGGAAGGGTGCGAAGATATCGTGCGCGGTAGGCATAGCCTGAAAGATACTCGGCGGAAAGCACGGGCTGCCCAATCTCAAACGCGGCGGCAAAATCGTAGTCCGCGGCCGCACTCGTGAGGATGGGCCCGTCCGGACGGTCCTCTTCCACTTCCACCTCGATGTGGGTGCCCGAGGTGCGCAAACCCGCGACTTCCATGGTCACGCCGTTCGAAAGGTACACCTTGCCCCGCGGAATGTTGCCCATGAGAGAGGGCCGCGCCCCCGCGAGCGCGTAGACGCTGTGATCATTGGAGAAAAAGCCACTGTTGCCCGCCGCCGAAAACTCGCCCGCAACGGTGACGTCGCCGCCCTTTGCCGCTTCGTTATCGGAGAGGAAAACGCTTTCCAACTTCGTCGTGGAGTCCGTGGCCGCATAGAGCGCGCTCCCCCACGCCGTTTGGGAGGTATTGCGGAAGCCCGAGACTGTGGCGCCGCGCAGGGTGACATTCCCCTCGGAGACGATGGCCGCCGCACTCGCCGCGCGGGAGTGGCCCTCGAGGGTGACGCCGTCGAGCGTGAGCGTGCCCCCCGCGGAAACGTGGAAAAGCTCGCCCGAAAAGCCCTCGGCCCGTTCGAGCGTGGCAACGGAGGAGCTGTCGCTTCCGAGTTTTTTGAGCGTTAAGCCCGTGCCCGCGTCCACCTGCTGCGTTTGGGTGAGCGCGGCGGTGCCGTCGACGTAGACGGTGACCTGCCCGCCCGCGTTGGAGGCCGCGGCGATGGCGTCGGAGAGCGTCGAGTAGTGCGTCGCATAGGGATCGTCGAGGACCGTGAAGACGCCCCCCTCCGCAGAGACGCCGAGGGGTCGGATCCCGAGAAAGAGCAGCCCCAAAAGGGCCGCCGCCGACATCATGATCGCAAGTAAAAATTTTTTGGGCACCGATCTCATAACAACCTCCCGAACGCGCCTGCAAGTGGAACCGAATTGTATAAATCATTATAATATTTTTCTGCCCCGATGTCAAGATACGGCGGAAAAAAGAACGGAGTAAAAAGTAATTTTTTTGCCGTATTTTGACGGACTGCATAGCCTTTCCACCCATGCTTGCCGCGGAGGCGATCTTGAATTTTTCAACCGCCCTTTGCACGGAAAATATTCGCTTATTTCCTTCGTTCTCTAACTGACACCCGTCCATAAATGATAGGCGGGCATGGGAGTATGTGTCGGGCGGGCAAGCGCAGTGCGGGCAGGTGCAGGAGATAAAAAAATCCTCCCCGAAGGGAGGAGATCAAAGCGGTCATTGGTGCGGCGGCGATACGTCAAAAGGCGCCGTGGCTGTGGTATTTCAGCGTCTTGGACGCCGCACGGGCATACCATGTCTGCGACAGAGCTTCATTTTTTGCAGTTCCGATGCCAATCTCAAAGCAACGCGCAAGTTCCCGTTGTGCCGCAGGGTAACCCTTCTCGGCAGACTTTTTGAGTAAAAATACGGCGCGGGCGGCATCACGGGGTACTCCCCTGCCGTCAAGACAGCACATTGCAAGACAAAACTGTCCGAGCATGCTGCCCCTGCGTGCGGAATTTTCATAGCACGCCGCGGCCTCGGTCTCGCTCTTTTCAACGCCTGTACCCGCCGCGTAGCAATCGCCGAGCAGTTTCATGGCGAAGCCGTCTTTTCGGCCCTCCGCACGGCGCAGGAGCATAAGCCCTTTTTCGGGATCCTGCTCGACGCCAAACCCTTTGAGATAGCAAAGTCCAAGCCCGCACTCACAGAGCGCGTTGCCGCGCCTTACCCCTTTTTGAAAGAGAACGGCAGCACGTTTGACGTCGGACGCGGTACCCATGCCCGAAAGAAGGCAGAAGCCGGCGTATCCCTGCGCCAAAACATCCCCGCGTTCCGCCGCCGAAATAAGTAGCGATGCGGCTTGTTTTTCGTCCTGTCCGACGCCCCGCCCTTCCAAACAGAGGACGCCCAAATGCGCCTGTGCACGGAGGTGCCCCCTGTGGGCCGCCTGCGAAAACCATACCGCCGCCTTCTGTGTGCTTTGGGAAGTGCCGAGAGCGTGAAAGTAGCAATAGCCGACGTTATACATGGCCTGCACATTGCCCTGTTCCGCCGCCTGCTCGAAGAGATGGAAGGCCGCCGCCTCGTTCTTCTCTACCCCTATGCCCTTGAGGTAGCATCCGCCGAGATTGCAACGGGCCATTTCGTCGCCCGCCTCCGCGGCGCGCGTAAACCACTCCGCCGCCTTTGCATCATCTCTTTCGACGCCCTTGCCCTCACGGTAGCGGATCGCAAGGCTGTTCATGGCCGCCGCATTGCCGTGCTTTGCCGCCCACCGGAAGAGTTTCGCGGCACGCACATATCTGCCGTCTTCATATAAACCCAGCGCTCTTTCAAAACGGCGCGCTTCCCGGCTTTTCTTTTCCGACATTGCTCCCCTCTTCAAGGCTGAGATCAGGTCTCGGCCTTGCGGTATTTCATGGCGAAGATCTCCTTGGGCTTCCATGTGACGCCGCGAAGCGGTCTTCCGCGCGTGCCCGCCGCGTCGATGGGCACATCCTCGGTCGAGATCTCGGTCATGGTACCCTCGTCTGTTGTCACTGCGAGCATATACGGCACGGTGACATAGTCGGCGAAGATGACGTCTTCCTCCTTGACCGCCGCGATGCGCGTGCCCTTTCTGTAACGGGGAAGAGGGTCGATCTGCGCAGCGATGACGCGCTTGAAACGCCCGCCCTCGATGGCCATGACGATCTCGCCCTCGCCGTCGATCTGGGAGGCAAAGAGCACCTCGTCGCCATCGGCCAAGTTCATGCCCTTCACGCCGCCCGCGACGCGCCCCTGCAGGGGGATGTCGTCCTTTTTCGCGTTGAGGCACATGCCCTTCTTGGTGACGAAGAAGACGGTGACCCCCTCCTCTTCGGAATCCTGTTGCACTTCGAGCAGCTTGTCCCCTTCGTTGAGGCGGATGCCCTGGAACATCGTCTTGGAGAGCACATATTCAGACGCCGCCGTCTTTTTGAGCATGCCCTGTCTCGTGATGAAGAGCAGATTCCCCACGCCCTCGTCTGCCTTGACGACTGCGACGGGCTTCTCCCCGTTCTCGGCGTCGGTGAAGAGGTCGGAGAGGGAATAGCCGCTCTCGGTGAGCTTCCTGATGACCTGGTTGCCGCGCAAACGGAAGCAATTTCCTCTATCCGAGAAGACGATCGCCACTTCGTCGGACATGATCCTGAGGCTCTTCTGCACGATGGAGCCCTTCTTGGTGGAGGCGCCGATGGGCCTGTTCACGAGATACGACTTGGCCTCCACGCACTTGACGCGCTTATCCGCCGTGATGACGAGATAGCTGTCTACGCCGGGGGCGCGGATGTCCGTGCGCTCGACCATGGCCTCCTCGCCCTCTGCCCCCACGATCACCGACTTGCGCGGGCGGGCGTATGCCTTCTTGATCTCCAAAAGCTCGCCCTTGACGACGTCGAACTGCAACTGCTTGCTGTTCACGATGTTCGTGAGCTTCTCGATGAGCTCCTTGAGCTTTTTGAGTTCCTCTTCGAGCTTGAAGACTTCGAGCTTGGTGAGGCGGGCGAGACGCAGATCCAGAATGGCCTGTGCCTGCCGCTCGGAGAGATCGAAGCGCTTTCTGAGTTTGTCGCGCGCGTCGGGGGTGGATTCGGCCGTCTTGATGATCCTGATGACCTCGTCGATGTTGCGCACGGCGATGATGAGGCCCTCCAAGATGTGGCAGCGCTCCTTGGCCTGCGCGAGATCGAACTTGGTGCGGCGGAGGATGACTTCACGCTGGTAGTTGGCATAGTAGCGGACGATGTCCACGAGCCCCATCAGCATGGGCTTACCGCCCGCGATGGCCACCATGTTGATGCCGAAGGTGACCTCGAGGTCGGTGTATTTATAGAGCAATTTGAGGAGCTTGTCGATGTCGGTGTCGCCCTTGACCTCGATGACGGCACGCATGCCGACACGGTCGGATTCATCGCTCACACGCATGACCCCCGCCATCTCCTCCTTCTTCTCGTCGCGCAGTTCCACGATCTTGCGGAGCAGCGCAGACTTGTTGACCTGATAGGGAAGCTCGGTGATGATGATGAGTTTCTTGTCGCCGTCTCCCTCTTCGACGCGGATCTTGGCGCGGATGGAGATCTTGCCCTTGCCCGTCTTATAGGCCTGTTCGAGCTCGTGGGGGATGATGTAGCCGCCCGTCGGGAAATCGGGGGCGGGGATGTATTTCATCATCTCCTCCGTCTTGATGTTGGGGTTGTTGATGTAGGCGATGACGCCGTTGATGGCCTCGCCGAGGTTGTGCGGCGGGATGTTGGTGGCAAGGCCGACCGCGATGCCCGAGGCCCCGTTGACGAGCAGGTTGGGGAATCTCCCGGGGAGCATGTCCGGCTCCTTCAACGAATCGTCGAAGTTGAGCGAGAAGGAGACGGTGTTCTTGTCGAGATCGCGCAGAAGCTCCAAAGCAAGCGGTTCCAGCCTCGCCTCGGTATAGCGCATGGCCGCCGCCGGGTCGCCGTCTACCGAGCCGAAGTTGCCGTGCCCGTTGACGAGGGTGCGGCCCATGTTGAAGTCCTGCGCCATGCGGACCATGGCGTCGTAGACCGAGCTGTCGCCGTGCGGGTGATACTTACCCATGCAGTCACCGACGATACGCGCCGACTTCTTGTGCGGCTTATCGGGCATGAGCCCCATCTCGTACATGGTATAGAGGATGCGCCTCTGCACGGGTTTCAAGCCGTCTTCGACGCGCGGGAGCGCACGGTCGAGGATGACAAACTCCGCATACGGGAGCATGGACTGCGGCAGTACCTCTTCGAGGGGGGTCACATACAGATGGCCCTCGGGTTCCACGGGTTTTTCAATCTTCTTCGCCATTGCCCTCGCCCTCCTTGCTGAATTTGACTCTGTCGATGAAACCGTCTACCTTGTTGAAGTTGGCGTTGCGGTTCAAAAATTCCTTTCTGCCCTCCACCTTGTCGCCCATGAGCATGGTGATCATGTTCTCGGCGGCAACGGCATCTTCGAGCGTCACCTGCGTGAGGTTGCGGCGGACGGGGTCCATCGTCGTGGACCAGAGCTGTTCGGCGCTCATTTCGCCGAGGCCCTTGTATCTTTGGATGAGATAGCCGCGGCCCACCTTCTCGATCTTCTCCTGCAACTCGTTGTCGTCGTAGGCATATTCCTCCACGCTGCCGTTCTGCTTATAGACCTTGTAGAGGGGCGGCATGCCGATGTAGACATGCCCCGCCGAGACCAGCTCGCGCATGTAGCGGAAGAAGAAGGTGAGGAGGATACAGCGGATGTGGAAGCCGTCCTGGTCGGCATCCGAGAGAATGATGACCTTGTGGTAGTTGAGCTTGTCGATGTTGAAGTCGTTGCCGATGCCCGTGCCGAGCGCGGAGATGATGGTGCGGATCTCCTCGTTGGCGAGCACCTGGTCGAGCCGTTTCTTCTCGACGTTGAGCGGTTTGCCGCGGAGGGGCAGGATGGATTGATACTGCCTCACGCGCGCCTGTTTGGCCGTGCCGCCTGCGGAGTCGCCCTCGACGATGAACAGCTCGTTGAGCTCGGGCTTCTTGCCCGAACAGGCCGCGAG
>CANQJJ010000044.1 GCA_947624215.1 uncultured Clostridia bacterium | reverse complement strand
CTTCAACTACGTTCAGGGTGACGTAATTGGAATGCCTTGTTCGTTCACACGATACTTAGTCGTTAGTTATCGCTTCAATAAGCGCGGGCGAAGAAGAGTGTGTGGGCGGCCTTTTTGCCGCAGCAGACGCATGCGGACATGGTGTGCGTCTCGTCAAATACGCGCGCCGTCGCCTGTGCAAAGGTCTTCACCTTGTCTTCACAGGCACGGTCCCCGCACCACCCCGCACGCACGAAATTGCCGCCTTCGACCCCGGCAAGCAGTTCATCGAGCGTCTCCGCGGGCACGATGCGGCTCTCCATGCGCGCCTTGGCACGGGCATACATATCCTTCCCGATCCTCGAAAGCAGCTCCTTTACGGCCGCGGCGTCGTTCAAGGCAAACTCCGTCTTTTCCAGCGTATCGCGGCGGCAGACGAGCATCTTGCCCCCCTCGATATCGCGCGGGCCGAGCTCGATGCGCACGGGCACGCCCTTCATCTCCCACTCGTTGAATTTCCAGCCGGGGGAGTTGTCGGAATCATCCAATTTTACGCGGACACCCGCGTTTTCGAGCGCCTGCTTTAAGACATGGGTGGCCTCTAACACGCCTTCCTTCTTTTGGGCAATGGGCACGATGACGACTTCGAAGGGTGCCACGGGGGGCGGTAAGACGAGCCCGCGCGCGTCTCCGTGCGTCATGATGAGGGCACCGATGAGGCGGGTGGAAACGCCGTAGCTCATCGTGTAGCCATATTGGAGCGCCCCGTCCTTGCCCGTGAACTGCACGCCGAAGGCCTTGGCGAAATTTTGGCCCATGTAGTGGGTGGTGCCCGCCTGCAAGCTCTTGCCGTCGTGCATCATGGCCTCCATGCCGTAGGTGGCGACGGCGCCCGCGAACTTCTCCTTCTCCGTCTTGCGGCCCGTGAGCACGGGCATGCACAGCACCTCTTTGCAGAAGTCGGCATAGCAGGCGAGCATTTTGAGCGTCTCGGCCTCGGCCTCCTCCCCCGTCTCATAGACGGAGTGCCCCTCCTGCCACAGGAACTCGCTCGTGCGCAAAAACGGCCGCGTGGTCTTCTCCCAGCGCATGACGTTGCACCACTGGTTCTCGCGCAGGGGCAGATCGCGCCAGCTCTCCACCCACTTGCCGAACATGTGGCCGATGATGGTCTCCGAGGTGGGGCGCACCACGAGGGGCTCTTCGAGCTTGGCCCCGCCCGCATGCGTGACGACGGCGACCTCGGGCGCAAAGCCCTCGACATGCTCGGCCTCCTTGGTGAGGAAGGACATGGGGATGAGCATGGGGAAGTAGGCGTTCTCCACGCCCATCGCCTTGAAACGCCCGTCGAGCTCGCTCTGGATGTGCTCCCAGATGGCATAGCCGTAGGGGCGGATAACCATGGTGCCCTTGACGGGGCCGTAGTCGACGAGCTTGGTTTTGAGCACGACGTCAGTATACCACTGGGGGAAATCCTCTTCGATGTCTGCGATGTCTTTTACAAATTCATTCTTGGCCATATACAACTCCGCATAGAAATATCTTTCATAGTATAGCACGAATCGGGGCTTTTGTCGAATGTTTGGCGGGCACTTTTTCCAACTCGCAAAAAAAATCGGCCCCGCGGCCGACAAAAAATACTTGGGAAGTTGTAAGAAGCGCCCGGAGGGAGGAACGAGGGGCTGCAAGGGGAATCGCCCCCTTGCTGTCCCTGTATAGGGAAAGTGGCGCACTGCCCTTGTGCGCCGAAAGGGTTTCTCGGCTTCCCCTCTGGGGAAGCTGTCGAGCAAGGCGAGACTGATGAGGCCTCATCCGCCCTACGGGCACCTTCCCCAAAAGGGAAGGCAAGGGGGCGCTCACACGAGCTTGGTCGTAGCAAGATTCTTCGCGGATGGGCAGTTCGATTAAATCCGTGCCGTTTCGGCTACTTCGCGCTACGCGCTCGTGTCGATTTTAGTAGCACAAATAGAAGCCTCAATCGGGCAGAATGACGCCCTGATTGGGCTTGGGCGGACAGAATATTGGGCCTTGCCTCGGGCATGGTACCCGCCGAGAAGGTCTGTTTTCAGAACTCGTCGTAGCTCAGAACTCGTTGCGGCCGCTCTTGGAGATGTAGCCGAGGGCAAAGGCGCCCGGGCCGACGTGCGCGCCGATGACGGGCCCCATGATCTGCACATACGGCTCGAATCCGAACTTCTCCCGCACATAGGCGGCAAGTTCCTCCGCGATGGGCTCGTTGTCCGTGTGCACGATGAAGACATAGTTGAACGCAGGGTCGGGCCCCTCTTTTTCGAGCTTCCCCTTGATGTAGGAGACGGCCTTGCGCGTGCCCATCACCTTGTCGATGACCCCCAGCCGCCCCTCGTTGTCGAAGGAAATGATGGGCTTGACCCTGAGCATGCCCCCCACCGCCGCGGCCGTTGCGGAGATCCTGCCCCCGCGCTTCAAAAATTGCAAGTCGTCCGCCACGATGAAATGCTGGATGTGCAGGCGGACGCTCTTGCACAGCTCATAGGTCTCCTCTGCCGTCTTGCCCTCGTTGCGGCACTTGACCGCGATGCGCACCAAGGCCCCCTGCCCCACCGTCGCGGTGAGCGGGTCGACGACATAGACGCGGAATTTGGGGTAGAGCTTCTTCACGTCGGCCGCCGCCTGCTCGGCATTCTCCCAGGTGTTGGCGAGCCCCGAGGAGATGGTGAAGTGTACGACGTCCTCCACGCCCTCCTCGGCCATCTGCAAGAAGTGGCGGTAGTGCGATTCGTAGTTGAGCTTGGAGGTCTTGGGCATGGCCCCCGCGCGCAGCCTGTTGTAGAACTCTACATACTGCCGATACTCGGTGAAGGCGTCGAGCTGTTCCTCGATCTTGCCGTCCTGTTCGAGCATGAATGTGAGCGGGGCGACGCGCACGCCGTTTTCCAAGGCGTCGTCGCGATAGAGATCGCATGTGGAATCCGAAGAGACCGTGAATAAATACCTGTTTTCCATCCTGAACTCCTCTCCCGAAAGCGGAATGAAAAAATATGTCTTTGAAGTTTTTTGACAGATATACTATATCACAATTTTCGGCCGGTTGCAACCCCGAAAGGGAAATTTTTTTAACTTTTCCTCTTTTTTTGTGAAAACCCTTGAAAAACGGCCGAAATGTTAGTATAATGTTGGAGTACGCGGGGAAAACCCGCAAAGCTGTGTATACAAGGGGGGACTATGACGGAGAAAGATTTCTTTTTACTCAAAAACGGGACGGACGTCCGCGGCACCGCCATCGAAGCGGAGAACGACCCCGTGACGCTGACGACAGAGGCCGTGACGCGCATCGCCTCGGCTTTCGTCGTGTGGGTGGCGGCCAAGACGGGCAAACAGCATCCCGCGATCGCGGTGGGGCACGATTCCCGCCTCTCCGCAGAGCGCATCACCCGCGAGGTGGCAGCGGGCATCACGGCATGCGGGGGAGACGTCATTCTCACCGGTCTCTCCTCCACGCCCTCCATGTTCATGCTGCTCAAAGACGGCTTCGGCGCCGACGCCTCCGTGATGATCACGGCCAGCCATCTGCCCTACCAGAAGAACGGGCTGAAATTCTTCGTGCCCGAGGGGGGCTTGGAGGGCAGCGACGTGGAGGAAGTGCTCCGTATCGCGGCGCTCGGGGTGTTCCCCGACGGGGAAGGCAGCGTGCGGGAGCAGAGCTACATCGAAAAATATGCCGCCGACCTCGTGGAAAAGGTCCGCAGGGCGACGCATGAAGAGCGCCCTCTCGCGGGCAAGCGCATCCTCGTGGACGCGGGCAACGGCGCGGGCGGATTCTATGTCGACCTCGTTTTGAAGCCCCTCGGCGCAGACACGGTAGGCTCGCAATTCCTCGAACCCGACGGAAACTTCCCCAACCACATCCCCAATCCCGAGAATGCGGCGGCGATGAAGTCTGTCTCGGAGGCCGTCGTCAGGCACCGTGCGGACTTCGGCGTCATCTTCGATACCGACGTCGACCGCGCAGGGGCCGTGGCGCCCGACGGGGAGGAGATCAACCGCAACCGCCTCATCGCGCTCATCTCGGCCATCCTGCTCCAAGAAGAGCCGGGTGCGTACATCGTCACCGACTCCGTGACGAGCGACGGGCTCACCGCCTTCATCGCGGCGCACGGCGGCGTCCATCACCGCTTCAAGCGAGGGTATAAGAACGTCATCAACGAGAGCAAACGCCTGAACGCCGAGGGCAAAAATTCGCCGCTTGCCATCGAGACGAGCGGACATGCTGCCCTCAGAGAGAACTATTTCCTCGACGACGGGGCCTATCTCGTCACCCGTCTCCTCATCGCGCTCGCCGCAGCGGCCAAGGAGGGGAAAGACCTGCTCTCCCTCATCGCCGACCTGCCCGAACCCGAGGAAGCGGCCGAGGTGCGGCTCACCTTTGTGCCGGGGTGCGATTTCAAGTCGCTCGGCACCGACGTCATCAAGGCATTTGCCTCCTACGCCATCGCCAAGCCCTATCTCTCGCTCGCGCCCGAGAACTACGAGGGGGTGCGGGTCAACTTTGACAAGGCGCACGGCGACGGCTGGGCACTCATCCGCATGAGCCTGCACGAGCCCATCATGCCCATCAACGCGGAGTCGAACAGCGCGGGCGGCAACAAGCTGATCCTGAGGGAGATCTACTCCTTTTTGAGAGGGTATTACTTCCTCGACACCTCCGCCCTCGAAAAGGCATTGAGGTAGCGTCATTCTGCCCGACCGAGGCCAACCCGAGCGTCGTTCTGCCCGACCGAGGCTTCTGATTGCGCTACTAAGGTCGACACGAGCGCGTAGCGCGAAGTAGCCGAAAGCTCAATTAAAGCGTCATTCTGAGCCGAAAGGGTTTGCATGAGAGCGAACTGCTCATCTGCGAAGAATCTTGCTACGACCAAGCCCGTGTAAACGAACCTCGCCTTCCCCTTTGGGGAAGGTGCCCGTAGGGCGGATGAGGACAGAAACCCTTTCGGCGCACAAGGGCAGTGCGCCACTTTCCCTTACAGGGACAGCAAGGGGGTTTTGCGTTTACCACCACCGCGGACTGTGTGTGAACGAAACAGGCATTCCAATCACGTCACCCTGAGCAAGGTCGAAGGGTCACCGCAGTTTTATAATAAGGTGATGCTTCGACTAACGCTCAGCATGACGTAATAGAACGCTTGGTCTCTTTATCAAGCAGTCGGACTTCGTTTGAGGGTACCATGTCCGCGACCAAGCCCGTGTGAGCGAACCCTTGGCGCCCCTGTAAGGGGAGCTGGCCCGCGGCCCTTTGCGGGACTGAGGGGTTTTCTTGCCTTCCCTTCTGGGGAAGGTGCCCGTAGGGCGGATGAGGCCTCATCAGTCTCGCCTTGCTCGACAGCTTCCCCAGAGGGGAAGCCGAGAAACCCTTTCGGCGCACAAGGGCAGTGCGCCACTTTCCCTTACAGGGACAGCAAGAGGGGCGTCGTTTCCCCCCACCGCGGATTTCGTAGCCCGCCCCCTATCATAAAATCATAAAAAACACAGAAAAGGAGAATCATAACAATGGAAAACGAGAAAATCACCAACGTGCAACAGACCACCATCAACGCCATCCGCATCCTCTCCGCGGAGGCCATCCAAAAGGCAAACTCGGGTCACCCCGGCCTGCCCCTCGGTTCTGCCCCCATCGCCTACACGCTGTGGCAGAAATACCTCAAATTTAACAACAGAGACCCCAAGTGGGACGACCGCGACCGCTTCGTCCTCTCCGCAGGGCACGGCTCCATGCTCAACTACTCCCTGCTCTATCTCTACCGTTTCGGCCTCAAAATAGAGGATCTGCAAAACTTCCGCCAGCTCGGCTCCAAGACCCCCGGCCACCCCGAATACGGTCACACCGTTGGCATCGAGACCACGACGGGCCCGCTCGGGCAGGGCATCGCAAACGCCGTGGGCATGGCCGTGGCCGAGGCACACCTCGCCGCCAAATTCAACCGCGAGGGCTTCCCCATCGTCGACCACTTCACCTACGCGCTCGTCGGAGACGGCTGTCTCGAAGAGGGCATCTCCTATGAGGCCTGCTCCTTTGCGGGCACCCATGAGCTCGGCAAGCTCATCGTCTTCTACGACGACAACGACATCACCATCGAGGGCAACACCGACATCACCTTCAAGGAAGACGTCGCCGCCCGCTTCCGTGCACAGAATTGGCAGGTGCTCAATGTCGACCTCGTCGCCAATCCCGACAGCGTCTCCCTGCTCTCCCGCGCCATCCGCCGTGCCCAAAAGCAGACCAAAAAGCCCACCCTCATCATCTGCAAGACCAAGATCGGCTACGGCACTCCCCTCGAGGGCAGCCACAAGTGCCACGGCTCCCCGCTCGGCGAGGAGAATCTGCAAAAGACCAAGGAGAAGCTCGGCTGGACATGGGGGCCCTTCGAAGTCCCGCAGGCCGTTCTGAACCACACCCGCACGGCAGGCAGGCGCGGCGCCAAGAAGGAGCGGGCATGGAAGGCCATGTTCGCCGAATATGAGAAGCAATACCCCGCCCTCGCCAAAGAATACAGGGAGGCCATGAGCGGCGAACTGCCCGATCTCGCCAAGATGCAGGAGCTCTTCGAGTTCGAAAAACCCATGGCGACCCGCCAGACCTCGCACGTCGTTCTGCAAAAGATCGCCGCGCGCGTGCCCTCTCTCATGGGCGGCTCGGCGGACCTCGCTCCCTCCAACCTCTCCAACATGAAGGACACCGACGCCGTCACCTACGGCGACTTCCAGCCCGGCCACTACGAGGGCAGGAACATGCACTTCGGCATCCGTGAGCACGCCATGGCCGCCATCACCAACGGCATGCAGCTGCACGGCGGCATCCATGCCTACTGCTCCACCTTCTTCATCTTCTCCGACTACTGCAAGCACGCCATGCGCCTCTCCGCGCTCATGAAGCTGCCCGTCGTCTATATCCTCACGCACGACTCCATCGGCGTCGGCGAAGACGGCCCCACCCATGAGCCCGTGGAACATCTCATCGCCCTCCGCTCCATCCCCGGCATGAAGGTCTTCCGTCCCGCAGACGGCAAGGAGACGGCGGCGGCCTGGATCTCCGCGCTCAACGGCCACGCCCCCACCGCACTTGTGCTCACGCGGCAAAACCTTCCCCAATATGAGAACAGCGGGCTCGCGGCCGCACAGGGCGGGTATGTCCTCGACGACTGCAAGGGCAAGCCCGACGTCTTGCTCATCGCCAGCGGCTCGGAAGTGGAGCTGTGCGTCAAGGCCAAGGCGGAGCTCGCCAAGGAGGGCGTCAAGGCCCGCGTCATCTCCATGCCCTGCTTCGAGGAGTTCGAAAAGCAGAGCAACCGCTACAAGGAGAGCGTCATGCCCTCCTCCGTCAAGGCGCGCGTGTGCGTCGAGGCGGGCAGCCCTTACAGCTGGTACAAATACGCGGGCGACCACGGCGAGATCGTCTCCATGGAGACCTTCGGCGCGAGCGGCCCTGCTCCCCTTCTCTTTGAGAAGTTCGGCTTCACTGTGGAGAACGTCGTAGAGAAGGCCAGAAAGAGCCTTCAAAGCCTCGCCCACTGAGTCCTTTGAAAGGTCGTCTGTCCCCCCGCCGCGTGCGGGGGGAGCTCTTATCGGGATATGAAATTTCAAGTCATCGGCTGGACGGATTACAACGACGAACAATTCCCCGAGCACGAGGGTGATCATACCGCCGTGGACCGCGCCGTGGCCTCGGCCCTGAGGGAGGGCGGGTATCGCTTTGACGGCATCGCGCACCAATACGGCACCCGCTGTACCCCCGTTCTGAACGACGGAACGCGGGCATGCTACTCCCTGCGCGCGTGGGGAGCGACCATGGCGGAGGCGCTCGGGCTGTCCGATCCGGCGGCGTATATCGAATGGATGGTCAACGAGGAAGACATGCTCCGCGAGCAATCCTGTTTTGTCCTCCCGCCCGCGGGAGCAGACAAGGGCCGCATCCTGCCGCGGGAAAAACTCGCGGAGGAGTTCTGCATGCACCTCATTCCGGAGGCGTTCGAGGCAGTCCGCACGGGGAAAAAGCGGGTGGAGCTCCGCCTCTCGGATGACAAGCGCGCCATGATCTGCAAGGGGGATTTTATCAGGTTCTCGTGCGGGGAGGAAGACTGTCTCGTGCGGGTGACGGACGCGGAGGCGTTCTTCTCTTTCGACGCCCTGTTTTCCGCCGAGGCATACAGCGAAGAGGAGCTTGCCCATAGGCATGCCCTCGTTCGGGCCGCCTGTTTCCCGGGATGCGAGACGCCCGAAAAGCTCCGCGCCTTTCTTGCCTCCGTCTACCCCGAGCCCACGCCCTACCCCGCCCTCGCCCTCAGCATCGCCCTTTCGGCGGTGACCGATTGAGGCTTCTATTTGTGCTACTAAAATCGACACGAGCGCGTAGCGCGCCCCTTGGCGCCCCTGTAAGGGGAGCTCCGCCGATGCCCTTTCGGCGGTGAGGGGTTTCGGATACGACCAAGCTCGTGTGAGCGACCAAGGCATTCCCAATTACGTCACCCTGAGCTGTGTCGAAGGGTCACCGCAGTCTTAATAATAAGGTGATGCTTCGACTTACGCTCAGCATGACGTTATTATAGCGCATGGTCTGTTTCCCAAACAGTCGGACTCCGTTCTTCGGGATCCTTCGGAAACAGCCGTGTCGGACTTCGTATCATCATTACGGCTCAGGATGACGCGCTTACCACCACGCGGACTTCGTATGAGGGGATACACTCAGCCCATTATGGGGCTTCGGTATGACGCGTTTCCCATCACCCCTTTTCAAACATTCAAATTGCCTATGAAACTCGATTTTTTATCTCCTGCATACTTTCTCTGCCTCGGCGCGTGCATCCTCTTCGTCGCGCTCATCTTTCTGCTGTTCCGCAAAGCTCCCCGCGGGGTCCGGCACGGCGTCGTCTTCTTCCTCATGGCGGTCAACATCGCCCAGCATCTCATGAAGAGCCTCGTCTGGCCCCACCTCGCAGGCACGGGCTTCACCCTGCAAAATACAGCCTACAATGTCTGCGCCACCCTCATCCTCATCTCCCCCGCCGTCTATTTCTCCAAGGGCGTCATGCGCGACGGCATGGTCTACATCGGCACCGCGGGGCCCCTGCTCGCCATCGTGGTCCCCTTCTGGTTCCAGGGGCGTTCCCTCTTCCAGTGGGAAGTCCTCCGCTTCTATGTGTGCCACGTCCTGCTCATCGCCACCTCCATCCTGCCCGCCCTTTGGGGACTGCATAAGCTCTCCTACCGCCGCTTTGCAGGCATCCCCCTCTTCTTCTTCGGCGTGCTCATCCTCATCGTGTTCAACATCGTCGTCTGCTATGCCGCGGGCCTCATCGACAACTCCCGCCCCCTCTTCGACGTCCTCTACGGGAACAACCCCTGCTGGGTCATGCACCCCGCCCCGCCCGCAGGCTTCGAATGGACGCAGACCGTGCTCGAAAAGCTCTCCCCGCCCATGTTCCTCGAGACGGCCGACCACCCCTATCTCCCCCTCCTGTGGTATGCCGTGCCCATGTATCTCGGCATCGCCCTGCTCGCGCTCATCCTCGGCATCCTCGTCGACTTCAAGCGCTTCAAAGCGGACGTCAAGGCCTTCTTCACCGTCTGAATTTTTTCCTTTTTGGGTTACGTCAGGCCGCATCGCTTGGTACCATGTCCGAATTCGGGCATCACGCAGCGGGCCCGACCCATTCTCTTCGGGTCTTCCCAAAGCGCAGGCCGAGGCCACCTCTCAGGCGGGAAAAGAGCACAGCGGCCGGACGTGATCGGAATATTATAATGGGATCGAGATCCTCGATCGGAGCATTGCACATATGAAAAAGCATGAACGTCTTTGGAGCTATATCCTCCTGATCGCCGTCTACATCATGGCGGCGGCGGTCGGGGTGCTTGCGGGGTACGGCGTCTACGGCCCCCTGTGGGAGAGCGGCCTTTCCCAAGTGCTCGCCTTTTGGCTTGCCGCGCTCGTGGGAGACGTCATCGCGACGGTCTTCGTCTTCCTATGCAGCCTCATCTTCCGCAACGCCTCCGTCTACGACCCCTATTGGAGCGTCATCCCGCTCGAGATGGTGTGGGCCTACCTCTTCCTGCCCGAGGCTTCGGTGACCCCTGCCGCCATTCTCGCCCTTGTCGCCGTGACGGTATGGGGCGTCCGCCTGACCGCAAATTGGGCCTACACCTTCCGCGGCATCTCGCACCAGGATTGGCGGTATACCCGGCTCAAAGAGCAGACGGGGAAATTTTACTTCTTCGTCAACCTCGTCGGCATCCACCTCGTGCCCACGCTCGTCGTCTTCTTCTGCATGCTGCCCGTGCTCTACACCTTCCTGCTCGCCCCTGCTTTCAATGCGGGCGCGGCGGTGTTCTTCGCCCTCTCCCTCTTCGCGGCGGGGCTACAGGGCACGGCGGACATCCAAATGCACATCTTCCGCAAAACGCGGCCGTCGACGTTCATCTGCACGGGACTGTGGAAATACTCCCGCCACCCCAACTATCTCGGGGAGATCCTGATGTGGTGGGGCGTCGCGCTCTCCGCACTCTGCCTCATGCCCGAGCATTGGTGGCTGATCGCGGGGGCGGTCGCGAATACCTGTCTCTTCCTCTTTGTGAGCATCCCCCTTGCGGACAGCAGGCAGGCAAAAAAAGAGGGCTTTGCGGAGTACAAAAAGAATACCCGCATGCTCCTCCCTATCTACAAGAGACAAAAATAGGCCATACCATGTCTGAAAGACAAGCTCATGGAACAAAAAAAGAGCACAAAAAACTGCGGACGCCCCGGCCCGCGGTTTTTCTTTTGCAGCCTCTTGGCGCCCCTGTAAGGGGAGCTCCGCCGATGTCCTTTCGGCGGTGAGGGGTTTCCTTGCCTTCCCCCTTGGGGAAGGTGCCCCGTAAGGGGCGGATGAGGTGCGAAACCCTTTCGGCGCACAAGGGCAGTGCGCCACTTTCCCTTACAGGGACAGCAAGAGCGTCGGACTTCGTGTCCCGCCCATCATTCCATCCGACCTCATCCGTGGCTACCATGTCTGAGGTATCCCCCTCAGCGGGGCTGAATACCGCACTGCGCGAGAAAGCGGAAAAGCTCGGCGTAATCCCCATGGGGAAAATCGTCGAGCCGCCCTTCTGCGTCGATGAGACAGCCCGTGAGGATGAAGACCTGCATGCCCGCCCGACGGGCCGCCCCGTCTTCGCGCACATCGTTGCCCACCATGAGCGCGGCGGAGGGATCAAAGCCGCATTTCTCCGCGATCTCGGTGTAGTAGGCGGGATCGGGCTTGCAAAAGCGCGAGTTTTCATAGGAGGTGATGTAGGAGAACAGCGCGGGGTCCACGCCCGCCCACCGCATGCGGCTGCTCTGCGCCACCGCGGGAAAGATGGGATTGGAGGCCAATATCAGCTGTCTTCCCCCCTTTGCGAGCAGGTCCACGACCTCCGCGGCCCGCGGCTCAAACCCGCACACCTCGCGCGCACCGTTGAATTCATTCTCGTAAAAACTCTCAAAGATGGGGATATCGCCGTATACATGCTCCCCGAAAATGGCGGCAAAGCGCTCCCAAAAGGCCTGCTCGTTGGGGCGGGAGCCGTCGTTTTGTACCATGGCCTTGACGCCCTCCCAAATGGCGGGAATGAGCTGCCCGGCGGGATAGCCGTGCGGGGCGAGCTTGGCGGCAAGGCGGGAAAAATAGGCCTGCGTGAAGACCTCCTGATCCATGGGGAGCAGGGTGCCGTCGAGGTCGAAAAGGACAGTCGAGATCACGTTTTTCCCTCCTGCAATAAGTTGAGAATTTGCGTATCTGCGGGGCAGAACGCGTACATGGGTATCTCCGATGCGGTGATCCATGCCAAGGCGGCGTGTTCGAGCATGCGGGGTTCGCCGTCCGCTGTGCAGGAGAAGAGGGTGAGGTGAACGGTGAGGTCGGGGTAGGTGTGGGTGACCTCAGCAAAGACGCGGACGGGCTGCACGGGGAGATCCAGCTCCTCGCGGCACTCGCGGACGAGGGCCTCTTCTTTGCTCTCGCCCCGCTCCACTTTGCCCCCGGGGAACTCCCACAGGAGCGCGCGGGCCTTATTTTCCGGACGGCGGCAGATGAGGAATTTTTCTCCCCGCCAGACGAGCGCCGCCACAACTTCGGTGATCTTCATATTCCGATTATACCACGCCCCCGCGCCGATGTCAAGGTTTCTCGCCGTCCCTGTAAGAGATTAGGGTACACCCTTCTTGCTGTCTCTGTAAGAGATTCGGGGTACACCCTTCTTGCTGTCTGTAAGGAATTGAGGCACGCCCCCTTGCTGTCCCTGTAAGGGAAAGTACCCCGAGGCCCTTGCGGGGGGGAAAGGGTTTCATCTCATCCGCCCTCATCCGCCCCTTGCGGGGCACCTTCCCCAGAGGGGAAGGCAAGGGGACGCTCAAACGGGCTTGGTCAGCACGTCATTCGGCGCGGTACTAAAACGTGCCACTAAAAATAAATTGACAGACTCATTCAAATCTGTTACAATATATCTCAGAGAAAATCAAAGGAGTGAATTTTATGTCAGGAAAAGTCATTGCCGTGTGGATCTGCAACGTCCTCGTTGCCCTCCTTGCCGCGGCTTCCATCGCCTGCTACTTCCTCGGCGATTTCTGGAAGGTGAACGTCAGCCTTACCATTACGAGAGACATGATCTCGGACATGGTAGCCTCCGATTCGGCCGATAGCGATTCCGAGTGGATACAGGCAGAACTCAACAATATCATTGATGAAGACGGCGTTCCGGTAGAGCTCGCCTTCGCGGTGGAGACGGGCGACGTCATCGGCTCCTTCACGGGAGACCCCGCCGAGACCATCGACGCGCTCATCGGCAAAAACGTCGATCGCATCGTGGAAAGCCTCAGGGGCCCTCTCACCGAGGTCGCCAAGGGAACGGCCAAGAGCGTAGCCAAGACGACGGTCAAGGATCAGGTCCATAAGAATGTCAAGGATTACCTTACCCGGCAGGGCGGCGACGCCGTCAGTGACGCGGAAGTCGCCGAAAAAATGCAGACGCTCGGCATCACGGACGAATACATCGGCAACAAGACCGACATTATCATCGACAAAATTTTCAAAGACGGCTCCACCGTGGACTCCGTGACGGATGACGTCATGGACACCATTGATACCGTGCTCAGCGATATCCGCACCAATGCGGCGGCACACAGCGCGGAGGATGAATCGTACGCGGACCTTGTCGACCTCGAACTGAGCGAGGAGGACCGTGCGGCCATCCGTGAGGACGTCGCGGAGGCGATCGGACAGCTCTCGGAGAGCGAAGACGGCGCCATCGATGCGGACGCGCTCATCGCCTCCCTCATCTCACAGGCGCTCGCGGGCAAGGGAAACGGCGGCGGCCAAGAGGGCGCGCGGGGAGCCATGACGCTCGCCGAGGCACCCATGTCCGAGGATACGGCTCAGAAAGAGCAGGAACTTGAGGAGCAGGTCAAGAATTACATCCTCGACATGTTGCCCGAGGGCACGCATGATTACCTCATTTGGGTCTTCCGTGCGATGGCCATTCTGATGCTCATCTCCGTGCTGTCGTGGGCGTACATTCTCATCAAATTGCTTGTTAAGGTCTTCTCGCGCCCCGCCGACCCCACCGTCAAGCTGAAATGCCCCATCTGGCTTGGGTGGCTGCCCTACCTCATTTTGGTCGGGATCCCCTCGCTCGCGCTCATACTCCTGCCCAACTTCATCCAAAACATCCCCGCCGAGACGGCAAGCCTGCTCAGTTCTTTGCAGCTCAGCGTCTCCTCCGCAGGGGTGATCGCGGCCATTGCGGCCCTCGTCTGCTTTGTCATCTCCATTTTCTACATGGTCATGCGCAAGCAATTCAGGCGCCGCTGAGCACAGACTCGCAGTCAGTCATGGTGTGGCGGTAAGCAAATCACCCCTTGCTGTCCCTGTAAGGAATTGGGGCTCGCCCCCTTGCTGTCCCTGTAAGGGAAAGTGGCGCACTGCCCTTGTGCGCCGAAAGGGTTTCTGTCCTACGGTTCTATGTGCGTAAAACCCATCAATCCCGCAAAGGGCCGCGGGACAGCTCCCCTTGCAGGGGCGCCAAGGAAGCCCATACAAAGTCCGATCCCCGAACTTAACATGAAAGGCGAGAGTGCAAGTCCTCTCGCCTTATTTCGCTATAGATTTGCGGCAGAACTTATGGTGGCGCGGTGTCAACTTAAGTTGAACAAAAATTTTTTACTAATTAAAATCAAAGACATTAAATGAATCTATTTTTGCACGCGTTCCTCTAAGCGTAGCCCCTATAGCAGATTGAATAGGAACTTGATATATGTCGGTGGTTTTGGGCGAGGGAGTAAATGCCGCTTTGCCATACGCAACCACTCCATTACCTCAAATTGGGTAATTTTATATTCGTAATCCTTAGGTCGACAGCACATGATAATTACTAAAATGGCTGCAATAAGCAAACAAATAACAACTATAATCGATACGGCTTTATTGGTAGATTTCTCCAATTCTAACCTCTTTTTTTCATCTGCTTCCTTCTTCTCTCTTTCCGCTGTCTCTCTTCAAGATCCTTTTTCAGTAGTTCCTCGAAATCCTTATCCATAATATCAACCCTCTTAGCCTATCGCCTCGTTATTCTCCAACATTTTATAAAATGTTTTTTCGTCAATAAGACGTATAGACATACCATGCGAATTCCTTTGTTTTACTTGTTCTATCTTTGCCCATCCGGCTCCTCTTCCGCAAATCAGCATATCTGTTCGGCTCGAGACTGATGAGACGGTTCTACCTCCCCTCCGCCGTATCTCCGCCTCTGCCTCTTTGCGCTTTGGAAATCTGCCAAACTCTCCGGTAATAACTACTGTTTTCCCGATGAAATCTTTATCCCCAACTTCATATGGAACGATGCTTTTAACTTCTTCACGGGACAGACGTTCTTTCCCTTGGTTATAGGTCTTATAGTCAAAATGGTCATGAGTATTTATATGATCCATAATAAAGTGTATTAAAGTCTCGTTCTCCTCATCGGTAATGATCCCATCCTCTAAAATATGAGAAATTGCCTGATGTAAGCCAATGTCAACTGCGCTGATATAGACTGCATTCTCATCAAACCAATCGGCAATATCGGACAGAAAATCGTCCTTCCAATCATCATCGGCTAAATGGTAGACGAACAGCATTTCAAGAAATACTTTCAATTCGTCATCGAAACTCTTTTTTGTATCCATAAATTTTATCCTTTAGAATAATATTTTATCCTATTTTCATACTATAAGATCTCTTAGTCTGTTTGATCATTTCTCGTTTTTGAATGATTGATGTATTTCGCCTCGTATTCTATCCCTACGGCGGCGAAAATGCGCCGAGCCTCTTCTTTGTCCTCTTCCCTTTCAAGCTGTTTTAAGATTTCCCGCGCCGCGTATATATTCGCACGTGCTAAATGATATATAATGGCTTTCTGCACCCTGTTTGTCATTATTTGCCCTCCATCGTATTTATGTGTCAGAATTATAATATCATAAATAGGATGATATGTCAACCAAAAGCATGATACATCATCCTATATTTCTTTATGCTATGATATAGAATAATCATAGGATGAAGTCTTTGAATGAGGCAATCGTCGAAAGACTGTGCCATTACATGAATGAGAACAATTTAACACAATATAAATTAGCCCAATTAAGCGGCGTGCCATTCCCAACCGTAAAAAGCATCATGCAAAGACGGACAAAAGACATCAGCTTAAAAACATTGATCTTGCTTGCTAATGGATTTGGAATAACTGTCAATCAGTTCTTAGACAGCGACTCATTCAAAATTGAGAATTTGAATATAGAATAACAGGGAGCAAAATCATTGCTCCCTGTTTCATTAGATAATACCT
>CANQJJ010000043.1 GCA_947624215.1 uncultured Clostridia bacterium | reverse complement strand
GAGTTCTTTTGTCTACCTCATCGGCATAGCCTCTTTTGAACCACGCGACTATCGCGTGGTTTTCGTATAACCAAAAAAGCGCAATGCGGATCGCACTGCGCAGTTGGGGATATGAAAGAGGATATTTAGCGGTGGCTCCCGAGGAAAAAGACGGCGAGGGTCCCCGCGCCCGAGTGGGTGCCGATGACGGGCCCGATGGGCGCCACGAAGCGCCGGTGGCCGCCGAATTGCTTTTCGAGCAAGGAGACGAGGAATTCCACGTCTTCCTCGCAGTCCCCGTGGCTGATGAAGATGGGATCCTCCGCACGCATCACGGAGAGCTCCTTCATCTTTTCGACGAGCGCCGAGATGGATTTTCTGCGCCCCATCTCCTTGCCGACGGGGATGAGATGGCCAGCGTCATCAACGTGCAGAACGGGCTTGATCTTGAGCATGGTACCCACGAATGCCGTCGTCGCCGAGACACGGCCGCCCCGTTTCAGGTGATAAAGGTCCTCCACCGTGAAGTAGTGGCAGAGGGCGGGGACGAGGCTCTGGACATAGGCCGCCGTCTCCTCGATGCCCGCGCCGCTGTCTGCTTTCCTGACTGCGTAGTCGACGAGGAGCCCCTGCCCGAGCGAGGCACAGCGGGAATCCAAGACGACGATCGTGCTCCCGGGATACTCCTCCTTGAGCTCCTTCGCCGCGGCGACATAGCTCGAATAGGTACCCGAAAGCCCCGAGGAAAAGGCGATGAGCAGGACGTCTTCCCCCGCCTTTGCGTGCGGTTCGAGGTGCGCACGGGCCTGCGCGGGAGTGGCTTGGAACGTCTTGGGCATGGCGCCCGCGCGGAGACGGCCGTAAAATTCCTTGACGTCCATCATCGGATTTTCATCGCCGCCGTAGGAGACCCCGTCCATCGTGAAGCCGAGCGAGATCTTTTCGACGGCATGCTCGGTATAATATGATTCGGGAAGGTCGCTCCCCGTATCCGTCATCAAAATAAATTGCCGCATAATTAGTTCACCTTCTCTACTTTTTCCCATATTATACCACAATGACGGCTTTTTGTCTACTATTTCCGCGCTCTCATCGGAGGGTGCGGAAATTTTTTACGCGGACGATCCTGCACACGAAGACGACCTCCATGCCCCGTTTGCCCTCGCGGACGGAGAGTTCGTAGCCGCCGTCCGTCTCGAAATATTCCTCTGCGACCCGCTTGAAATCAGCGAGCGCGGCACGGTGCGGGGCCTCTCCGATGATCTCCTTGTCGCGTTCGAGAATGCTCTTTAAGCGCTCCTTGGCCTTCATGGACGCCCCCATGTCTGAAAGATACCCTTCCGTTCCTGTTTTCCCTCGGCGAGGATGGCGTCGGAAAGCGTGCGGAAGGCGCGGGAGCGCTCGCGTGTGCCCTCCGAAAGTTTTTCGTCTTCATAGACGGCCGCAAAGAGCGGCAGACGGAGCGTGCGCGCGATCTCCTGCGGGGTGAGCGGATCCCCTTTGCGCGACATCTCGCGGCGGATGCGGTTGACGACGAGGGAGGCGGGGAGACGGTAGCTCTGTAAAATGCCGTTGAGGCGGTCGGCGTCCCGCATGGCGGGGATGGCAGCCGTGGTGACGAGCAGCGCCTCCTCCGCACACGCCAGCGCGCGGTGTACTCCCTCTCCGATGCCCGCGGGACAGTCGATGAGCAGGAAGTCGAACTGCGGCGAAAGGAGCTCGAGAATGAGTTTTACGGCCTGCGCGGAGACATGCTCTGCGGGGATACGGTTGCTCGGGAGCAGATAGAGCGCGGGGTAGCGCGGGTGCTTGACGAGGGCCTGCCGTGCCCTGCACTTCCCCTCGACGGCGTCGATGAGATCGTAGGAGGCAAGCCCCTCCATGCCGAGCACCACGTCGGCGTTGTTGAGCCCGAAATCAAAGTCGCAGACGAGCGTCCGACGCCCCTTGCGCGCGAGCTGGACGGCGAGGTTGCAGCAGACTGTCGTCTTCCCCACCCCGCCCTTGCCCGACGTGACCACGATCTTTCTTGCCATATCCCCTCCCGCGCGCGTTTTTCCTCATTATAACAGAGCGGGGAGCTCTCTTTACGGCGATCTTTGGCGAAATTTGGCAGGTCGTGACGGAATTTTATCCTGTCCCATGCGGCAAAAGGCATGGTAGTGCAAGCGCCCGCCGCCAAGCGGAGAAGCTCTTTTACAAGCCTTCCACACAAAAAAACCGAAGCGCTGAGGCTCCGGTTTTCCGTCTTGAATTCTAATGATTCAAAAGATCCCTGAGGTATTGTTCGTATTCCTCGTCGGTGAGTTTTTTGACTTTCTTCTTTGCCATACGTTCACCTCATTGCTTTGCTGAGGGTAGTATGGCCAAAGCGGGCGCGGTTTATTCCCGCATCACTCGGTACGGAGCGCGATGACGGGATCCTTCTTGGCCGCCGCCTGTGCGGGGATGAGCCCCGAGATGAGGGTGAGCACGACGCTGACCACCACCATGATGAGCGCGGTGAGCGGAGGAAGCGTCGCAATGCCCGCGATCCCGGACAGCGAGAAGATGATCCACGAGATGATCCACGAGAGCAGGTAGGTCACCGCGATGCCGATGAGACCTGCCGCGAGGCCGATGATGAAGGTCTCCGCATTGAAGAGGTTGCGGATGTCCTTCTTGCGCGCGCCGAGGCTCCTGAGGACGCCGATCTCCTTGACGCGCTCCACGACGGAGACGTAGGTGATGATGCCGATCATGACCGAGCTGACGACGAGGGAGATGGCCGTGAACGCGACGAGCACATAGGTGATGACGTTGAGCATCGTCTGGACCATGCCCATGAGAAGGCCGACGCGGTCGGTATAGGTGATCTTATCCTCTTCGGCACGGCCCTCCATCTCGTTCCATGCGTCGAGATAGGTGAGGATGTTCTCCTTGGCGTCGAAATCGGAGGCGTAGATGAGGATGTCGTTGGCGTCGATGTTGCCGCCGAGAACGCGCACGACGGCCTCGGGCGCCATCGTGATATAGATGATGCCTTTCAGGGAGAGTCCCTGTTGCTCCATCGCATTCTCGATATACGCCGAACATTCCTTGTTCGTTGAAAGCGCCTTGCCGAGTGCATACGCGAGCGCCGTACTGTCTACCTTGCCCTCTTCATCTGCCGTGAGAGCGGCCACATTCTGGTCGATGGCGTCTAACAGCGCCGTAGCCTTTGCGGCGCCTCCCGCGATGTACGAGAACAACACGGCGAGCGTTTGGCGGTTGCGCTCGAAATAGCTCATAAGGCCCTCCTTGGTGTCGGGCATGGGGTCTTCTTCAAGCAATTCATTCAACTCTTGGATAAACCCTAAGCCCATGAGCGGCTCCCTGAACTCCGCGAGGCTGAGCGCGGTATAGCTGCTATTGAGTTGCTCCGCGGGAGAACGATAGGCCTGCATGCCGCCGACGGAGAGCGGGAATTTCCCTTCGTCGCCCGTTATCCATTGGATGAGCTTGGAGTGTTCGGCATTGTAGCGGATATACTGTTCGACGATCGCCTCGGTGAGGTTGAGCCCCTCTTGGAGGCATCCGTATGTGAAGTTATCTTTGAGGCGGAGGATGCCCGAGATCTTGAAGGGGATGCCCTGCTCCTCCGTTGCATTCATCTCTTCGCGCGTGCCGTGATATTCGAAAGGATAACCCGTGAGCCCGCTCACGCCCGTCTCCTCGTAGAGTTCGTCGGAATAATAGAGCACATAGTCCTGCTCGAAGATACGGTCGAAGGACAGGAGATTGACGTCTTCCTCCGCCTCTTCGGCGTCCGTGAGCACGACGGAGGTGGGAGCGGGAAGCTCCTCGGCGTCGGGATCGAGGCCTGCGTTGAAGAGTTCGAGGAACCGCTCCTCCGTGAGGAAGCCGAGCTGCACGAGCGTGAGGTCGATGATGGCGTTGTTTTCTCCCACCACGAGCACGGCTTCATGTTCGTTCTCGGGGAAATGGCCTGCGATGAGGTCATACTGCGACTGCACATACTTGCCGTAGTCCTCGCTCTCAAAGTCCGAGGTGCCGGGCATCTTGTTGATGACGTCGGTGAACAGATTGACGAAGCGGAGAAGGGACTGGTATTGCGGCGCCTCGTTGATGAGTTCCTGAATGAGGAAATTCTTGAGGTCGGTGACGGAGTTATAGCGGGTGGAGACGGGGTCGCCCGTGTCGCCGCCCCCCACCGTCATGGAGGTGAACAGCGCGTCGGTGAGCCCGAACCCGTATTCATATTGCACGGCGGAAAACCAATCGGGATGATCGGCCTTGCCCTGTTCGACATAGTCGATATATTCCGCGCTGACATTGTTCTGCACGGCGACGCCCTGCGCGAGACCTGTGAGGAAGGAATTGATATACACTTTATCCTCGATCTCTTCGGGCGAAGGGATATCCTGCGGGGATTGGATGCCCTCCATGACGGACATGACGTCGAGCGCCGTCTCGGAGATCTCCAAGGGATAATAGGAGAGCATATCCTCTTCGGTATGGCGGATGTAGTTATTGAATCCGCTCGAGAGGGCCAGCACGAGGCAGACGCTGATGATGCCGATACTGCCGGCGACGGAGGTGATGATGGTGCGCCCTTTCTTGGTGAGAAGGTTGCGGAACGAGAGGGCAAGCGAGGTCCAATAGCCCATCTTGGCATGCGGCGCTTTCTTGCTCTTTTTCTTGCGGGAGACCTCATCGGTGGGCACCATGTCGCCGATGTAGGGGTTGGAATCGGCTTCTACGAGGCCGTCTTTGAGGCGCACGATGCGGGAGGCATACTCCTCGGCAAGGTCGCCGTTGTGCGTGACCATGATGACGAGACGCTCGCTTGCGATCTCCTTGATGAGCTCCATGACCTCGACGCTCGTCTTGGAATCGAGGGCGCCCGTGGGCTCGTCGGCAAGCAGGATGTCGGGGTCGTTGACGAGGGCACGTGCGATGGCAACGCGCTGCATCTGGCCGCCCGAGAGCTGGTTGGGACGCTTTTTGAGTTCACTGCCGAGCCCCACCCGCTCCAACGCCTCCTTGGCGCGGCGCCTGCGCTCGGACTTGCCTATGCCCGCGATGGTGAGCGCGAGCTCGACGTTTTCGAGCACGGTCTGGTGCGGGATGAGGTTGTAGGTCTGGAAGATGAAGCCGATGCGGTGGTTGCGGTAGACATCCCAATCGCGGTCGCGGTACTTCTTGGTGGACTTTCCCTGTATCACGAGGTCGCCCGAGGTGTAGTGGTCGAGGCCGCCGATGATGTTGAGGAGCGTCGTCTTGCCGCACCCGCTCTGCCCGAGGATGCAGACGAATTCGCTCTTACGGAACTCGAGGCTGACGCCCTTCAAAGCGTGCACATAGCCCGAGGCGATCTTGTAGTCCTTCTTGATGTCGGTGAGTTTGAGCATGGCGGGCGCGCCGTGCTCGGGGGTGCCGTTCAGGGGATGACGGCTGAGCTTCCCGCCGGAGCCGCCCTGTGCTGCGGGAACGGGTTGAGCGAATTGCCCATACCCATGTCCGAGACAGGACTGTCCGAAAACTGCGACGGGGATATAGGGATCTCCCGTCGGGACGGTGTAGAACGCCTGCCCGTATAAGACCCCGGCGGGCGCGCCACAGTAGGGACAGAAATTGCTTCCGTCCTCGATCACTCTTCCACATTTCATACATTGTGCCATAACGATACCTCTCTCAAGCGGAAGTTGCCTCCCGAGTATTTTCATTCAGCGGCCTTGCGCGCACGGGCAAGGGCAAGCGAGAACTCATCGTAGATGGAGATGAGTTGACGCATCTTCTCTTCGCCGAGGTCCGCGACCACGCGTTCCATGATCGCATTGGCCTCCCTGCATTGCTCCTCGAAGAGGGAGATACAGCGTTCGGAGAGCAGGATGTAGAACGTCTTGCGGTCGGTCCCCGAGGGAACGCGCTTGACGATGTCCCGCTGTTCGAGCTTTGTGATGACCTGCGAGACGGCCGAACGCGTGATGCCGAGCCGCCTTGCGATCTCCGAGGAGATGATGTTTTTTCCCTGTTCCCCCTCCATCACGATCTCGCGGATGAGCCGAAACTCCGTCTTGGAGAGCTTTGCGGCGTAGGAGAAGAGGTTGAGGTCCTCCATATCTTTCAGCGTTTGAAATAGTTTCAGAAGATATTCATTGATTTCCATACGGTCCTCTTTTGCGCCCCGGGGGCTCCTCCCCCATGGCAACAGAATTGTTTCATTCTGAACATTCAAATTATATCCAAATTGCTTAGCAAAGTCAACAAAATGAACGCATAAAAATAAAAATTCACCATTTATTCACACGCGGGCGCGGACGCACGCCCATCTTGCGCGCGCGGGACGGGTTTCTTTCCATAATATGCAAAAAGAGAGCATTTCAGGTCGGCATTATAGAGGATCCTGCGCTTATCCGGGCGGCCGCATGCACGCTCCAGCCCCTCGTAGGCGGAGAGGACATAGGCGCTCCAATCGGGCAGGGCGCGGAACATCGTGCGGAAGTCGAGGTAGAGCGGGAAGAGGTCTTGCCTGCTCTCCATGCGCTCCCCGTAGGGAGGATTGGAGACGAGGACCCCGTAGCGCTCGCGGGCAGAAAAGGCGCGCATGTCTCCCACCGAGAAGAGGATATCGCCGTCCACCCCCGCCCGCCGTGCATGCTCTTTTGCGATCTCCACAGCGCGGGGAGAGATGTCCGAGGCATAGACGGGAGCGATGGGACCGCGGTAGACGGTTTCCTCCGCCTCCTCCCGCGCCATGCGGATAGCCTCCGCGGGAACGCACTTCCAACGGGTAAAATCAAAGTCCCGCGTGCGGCCCGGCGCCATCCCCCTCGCGTACATGGCTGCCTCGATCGCGACGGTCCCGCTTCCGCAGAAGGGATCGGCAAAGGCCTTGTCGCGGCGGTAAAAGGAATCCTCGATGATGGCCGCGGCCGTGGTCTCCCGAAGCGGCGCGTCGTAAGTCAAAACGCGGTAGCCGCGCTTGTGCAGGCCGTTGCCAGAGGTATCCAGCGTGAGGGTGACGACGTCTTCGAAGATAGACACGCCGACGACGGCCCGCTCCCCTCTCTCGTCCACGGCCCCCGCGCCCGTCTTCTCTTTAAGGCGGTCCACGATGGCCTTCTTGGTGACGCCGCCCGCCGCCTTCACCGCCGCGAGCTTGCTCCGATAGCTCTTGCCGTCGATGAGCACCTGCGTATGCGGGGTGAAAAGTTCCTCCCAAGCGACGGCGCGCACGCCCTCATAGAGCGCGTCGAAAGTGTCGGCAAAAAACTTACCCACCTCGATGAGAACGCGCTCACCCGCACGCAAAAAGACATTGAGACGGGCGACTGTGTTCCAGTCGCCCGAGAGCTCTATCCGACCGCGAATGGCAGGGGCATGTCCGAGACCCATGCGTTCGATTTCACGTTTGACCGCAGCTTCGATGCCCGTTGCCGCGGCAATTTGCAGTTTCATGTTTCCTCCGCTCATTCCTCCGTTTCGTCCACCGATTCCGCATCCGCAGGCTCCGGCTCTGGAATAAAGGGATGCAGCGGTTCGGTATCCGGCGTGAGGTCGTATTTGTCGTCGATGTCGCCGCCGAGGAGTTCTTCGATCATGTCTTCCCGCGTGATGAGGCCGAGCGCGTTGCCTTCGGAGCCCACGATCACCATGTGCTCGCGCATCGTCTGCATGCGTTTCATGAGGTCGGAGACCTTCTCGTCCGTCGTCGTGTAGGAGATGGGACGGATGATGTTGCCGAAATCCCTGCGGCCCGCGAGCAGATTTTCGTAGAAATCCGCACGGTACAAGACGCCGATGATGTTTTGCTTGGTGCCCTTATAGATGGGCAGACGCGAGAAGTTGGTCTCGCGGAAGAGCTTGTAGATGAGGCGGGAACTATCGCGCACCTCGGCAAAGATCACCCTGTCGAGGGGGATCATGCACGAGCCGACGTGCAATTCGTCGTAGCGGAGGGTGCGCTTGATGAGCTCGTGTTCCGTCTCGTTCAGGACCCCCTCCTCGCGCACATCCGAGACGAGCATCTTGAACTCTTCCTCGGTGTATTTCTTTTTCTTCTTATCCAGCCCGAAGACGAGGAAGATGAGCTTCTTCCACCAGCCGAATACATAGGAGAGTGGCCAAAAGAGGATGCTGCACACGAGGAGCGGGTAGGCCATGAAGCAGGCGAACGACTCCGGCTCCTCCTTTGCGAGCGACTTAGGCGTGATCTCCCCGAAGATGAGCACGGCCACCGTGAGCACGACCGTGGAGACCGTGGGACCGAGCTCGCCGCCTATCAAGTGCGTAAACAATACGGTGGCGATAGTCGCCGCCGCAATGTTTACGATATTATTCCCGATGAGTAGCGTCGTGAGGACTTTGTTGTAATCCTCGCTCAGCGAGAGTGCCAAACGCGCTGTCGGCCGTTTTTGTGCATAACGGCGCATGCGGACCGTGCTAAAACTCGTGTAGGCAGTCTCCGTGGCCGAAAAACAGCCCGAGAGAAAGATGAGTATGATGAGCGCGACCAACAATCCTATGTCGCTACTGTCCATTGAAAATCAGATCCTCCATAGCGGCCTTTGCGGCCGCTTGACTTTTTATATCTTTTCTATTCTTTCCGCCCTCAGTCCGCATAGAATGCGAGGAACAGGAAGGCATTGAGACCGTGGTTCCATACGGCGAAATCGTGCTTGCCGCCGGGCAACGTCTCGGAGACGAAGCGCGTGACGAGGCTCGGCTCCACACCTTCGAATCCGCTCACGAGCCCTTCGTAGATGGGATAGCACCCCTCGTCGGCGTCCCCACAGGCGAGATAGAGCGTTTCGAGCCCTTCTCCCTCACGGATGGACGCGAGCAGATCCTCAGCCGAGCCCGTCGTAAGCCCGCACGAGAACGCCCCGATGTGAGCGAACAGGTCTGTCATCTTCGTGCCGAAGTTGAGCGCCTGCATGCCGCCCATGGAGAGCCCCGCGAGCGCACGGCCGGTGCGGTCTTCTATCACGGGATAAGCGGCTTCCACCGCGGGAATGAGGTCATTCCTCAATTCCTTATCAAATTTATAGAACCCGCGCACGTTGTCCGTCATGATGATCCGGCCGCCGAGAATGTGGCCCGCGCGGTTGCGGAAATCCGTGCACGTTCTGCCGTTGGGCATGACGACGATGGTATCGCGCGCCGCCCCGCTTGCAAACAACTCGTCGAGGACAGCGATGCCGCCGCCGTTCTGCCACTCCGTCTCGTCGCCGCCGATGCCGTGCAACAGGTAGAGCACGGGGTATTTCTTCTCGGGCGTATAGCCGCTCGGCAGATAGACAAGCGCGCGCTTTTCGGGAGCCCCCTCGACCGCGGTCGCACGGTAGAACAGTTCGCGCACCTCACTGTGCGGGAGCGGCTCTACGGGAGCCTCTTCGACGGGAACTTCCTCAACAGGAGCTTCCTCGACGGAAACTTCCTCAACAGGAGCTTCCTCGACGGAAACTTCCTCAACAGGAGCCTCTTCCTCGGCGGGAGCTTCTTCCTCAGCGGGAGCTTCTTCCTCAGCGGGTGCTTCCTCGGCGGGAACTTCTTCTTCCGCGGGAGCCTCTTCCTCAGCGGGAGCCTCTTCCTCGGCGGGAACTTCTTCCTCGACGGGAACTTCTTCCTCGGCGGGAGCTTCCTCCTCGGCGGGTGCTTCCTCAGCGGGAGCCTCTTCCTCAGCGGGAGCTTCTTCCTCCGCGGGTGCTTCCTCAGCGGGAGCCTCTTCCTCAGCGGGAGCTTCTTCCTCGGCGGGAGCCTCTTCCTCAGCGGGGACTTCCTCAACAGGAGCCTCTTCCTCTACGGGAACTTCTTCCTCAACAGGAACTTCTTCTACGGGAGCTTCCTCAGCGGGAGCCTCTTCCTCGGCGGGTGCTTCCTCAGCGGGAGCCTCTTCCTCGGCGGGAACTTCTTCCTCAGCGGGAGCCTCTTCCTCAGCGGGAGCCTCTTCCTCTACGGGAACTTCCTCAGCGGGAACTTCCTCGGCGGGAACTTCCTCGGCGGGAACTTCCTCAGCGGGTGCTTCCTCTACGGGAACTTCCTCAACGGGTGCTTCCTCTACGGGAACTTCCTCTACGAGAGCTTCTTCCTCGGCGGGAGCCTCTTCTTCCGCAGGAGCCTCTTCCTCAGCGGGAGCTTCTTCTTCGGGAAGCGGCTCGGCCAACGGCGTCGCATGGGCGCGGCGCGCCAACTTCACAGAAATCGTGAGGCCTTCCGTCGGCTCCTCGGGTTTCTTCACAAATTCAAACAGAGGAAACGTCTGCGGTTCTGCATGTTCTGTTTCGGACATGGGTCCCTCGTTTGTCGTCTCGGCCGTGTCGGGAGCGCATCCCTCGTCCGCCTTCGGGGCGTCTCTCCGCGTAAACGCGGCGGTGAGGCAAGTCTCCTGCTCGTGTTCCGCTTCTTGGCACTGAATGTCCTGTTCCATGATGTTTCCTCCGTTCGTATATTATATGACAGTATCTATTATACAATGCTTTTCGAAATTTTACAAGAGAATTTTGTAAAAAGTTTCTATTTTTTTATATTTTCTCGCAAAAAAGCGCGGACGGAGTGCGCCGCGACGCATCCTTCCCCTGCCGCCTTGGCATATTGGTAGGGTCTGCCCGTGATATCGCCCGCCGCAAACAGCCCGGGAAGGTTGGTTTTCAGCATGCGGTCTACCTTGACGTGCCCCTCCTCCGTCTCCAATCCGAAGGCGAGCGCGTCGGGCGGGACGCTGTTTTTGAGGAAGAAGACGCCGTCCGTCTCAATTGCCCCGTCTTCAAGCACGAGGCGGCGCACGCGGTCGTCCCCCTCAACGGCTATGGGTCTTTTGCGGAGGATGGTGATGTTCTCCGCCTGTAAACCGTCCGCGGGATAGCGGACAATGGCAAAGACGTTCCCGGCGAACTTTGCGAGGTATTCCGCCTCCTCTTCGAATGCGGGGGAGGAGAGCACGGCCGCCACCGTCTTGCCGCGGTAGAGTGCCCCGTCGCACACGGCGCAATAGCTCACGCCCTTGCCGAGGAATTCTCTTTCGCCGCGGATCGTGCCGCCCGCCTCCACGCCCGTGGCCAAAATGACCGTGCGGGAGAGGTAGAGTTCGCCCGCCGAGGAGAGGGTGTAAGTCTCCCCCGTGCGGTAGACGCCGTCGATGCGCTTGCGGGTGAGAATGACTTTTTCGTGCTGCATCTGTGCTTGCAGGAGGGAGGCAAATTCCGCCCCGTTCCCGCTGACTGCGGGGAAATTGGTGACATGCTCGCTGAAACGCAGCTTGTCGCCGAAGCCCTCTTCGCCGAACCAGACATAGTCGAGAAGAAGATTTTTGGCCGTGAGCGCCGCGGTGTAGCCCGCGATCCCGCCGCCGACGATGGCCGTATCAAAGAGTTTCATAGAAATAATTTGCCCCTTCTCGGGATATTCTAACACGGCGCACGGAATTTGTCAACCTCAAGTCCCGATCGGCGGAAAAAGAAAATCGCCCGCTTGCAAAACCGCTCTGTACGTAAAACCCCTCACCGCCGAAAGGACATCGGCGGAGCTCCCCTTACAGGGGCGCCAAGGGGGCGCTCTGCCTTGGCTTGGGCGTAGCAAGATTCTTCGCGGATGGGCAGTTCGCTCTAATTCAAGCCATTTCGGCTCAGAATGACGCTTCGATTGGGCTTAGTCGGGCAGAATGGCGCTCGGGATGAGCTTTATCGGTTACTTCGCGCAGGGCGAGCGTGTCGATTTTAGTAGCACAAATAGAAGCCTCAATCGGTCACCGCCGAAAGGGTTTCCAACCTCATCCGCCCCTTACGGGGCACCTTCCCCAAAAGGGAAGGCAAGGGGGCGCTCTGCCTTGGCTTGGGCGTAGCAAGATTCTTCGCGGATGGGCAGTTCGATGAAAGTCGTGCTAATGCGGCTCAGAATGACGCTTCGATTGAGCCATGTCGGACGGAATGGCGCTCGGGTTGGGCTTGATCGGGCAGAATGGCGCTCGGGTTGGGCTTTTTCGGCTACTTCGCGCGGGAGCGCTCGTGTCGATTTTAGTAGCCTTGTTTTATCCGATCGTGCAAAGTTTTCCGCGCAGAATGTAGCCGATTTTTTCGTAACAGGCGTTGGAGGCGGGATAGTCGGCGTCGGTGTAGAGCATGGGGGTGTAGCCCGCCTCTTTTACAAGTTTTGTCACTTCGTAAACCATGTTTTGTGCATAGTGCTTTCTGCGGAACGCGGGGCGCGTGTAAACAAGGCTGAGCGAAGCCGTTTCGTCGCGCACCGTAAACCTGCAACAGGCGGCAACTTCCCCCCGCCCGTCTTTCCAAAAGAAAGTATTTCCCGATGCAACCGACTGCTCCGCGTCCATGCGGTATCTCTCGCGGCTTTGCTTGTCGAGTTGAAGTTCGGAATGAAATTCTTCAATGAGATCGGTGAGCGTCTCAATGTCGTCCGCACCGCAGCGGAGGAGAGTGCCGTCGGCGGGTCGGGTCGGCTTGATGGGGCTTGGGCAATCGTAGGCGAACATATTCTTGCGGACTGAGAGCGCTTTTCCGTCCTCGGCGGCACGCTTGATAAAATACTCGGCAAAATCGTATTTCATATTAAACAATTTACCGCTTAGAAGCGGGCGGCTCATCGTCTCTCGGTACGCCCGTTCCATTTCGGCTTGCGACGCACCGTCCGCCGTCCATATCCACACGGGGAAGGGGTCGCAGGAGAAGCAGAGAATGAGCGTTTCATGGTCGGTGAGGAGCAGTTCGCACCCGCCGCCCATGATCCGCCGCAGCACGAAAAAGGTGTACTTGTCCTTTTCCAATAGAGCAAAGTCGCGTTCATCTGCAAAGTTGTCCATAGCTGTGTCCTTTTTTGATTGGGTATGCGTCATACGTGCGGGGAAAGAGCTTCTCCAAAGCGTCATGCTTCGGCCTCGGAATGACGCGCTTGCGCGCGGTGTCCTTTGTCCTAAATACGTATTTTCTTCCAAGTTTCGTCGAGCGGCAATTTTGCGCCATCGAAGACCGGCCATGCGTCGATGCCGTCGCCCGTCTTCCGCGGGATGATGTGGACGTGGAAATGCGGCACGGACTGCCCCGCGCTCTCCCCGCTCGCGTTCAAAAGATTTACGCCGTCGTAGCCGCAATGCGCCGCGAGGTGCTCGGATACATGCTTCACTGTGCACATGAGGCCATGAAGGGTCTCTTCGTCGCAGTCGAGAATGTTCATAAAATGCCGCTTCGGGATGGCAAGCATGTGCCCGTCCACATCCCCCGCAATGTCCATGAAGACAAGCGTGTGCGCGTCCTCATATACCTTTTTGCACGGCACTTCCCCCGCCGCGATCTTACAAAAAATACAATCCATGAGATTCTCCTTCTGCGCTCTTTCTAAGTTGTTTCACATTTATGAATTCTACCATATTTATCTTTGACCGTCAATCGTTACTTCGTAATCTCTTTTCTACATTACACCTCTTTTTGGTCGTTCACACAACACTTGGTCGTAGCAAGATTCTTCGCGGATGGGCAGTTCGATGAAAGTCATGCTTTATCGGCTCAGAATGACGCGCGAGTTGGGCTCCGTCGCCACCCCACCCCCCTACCTCCATCCCATGGTGGGTTCCTCTACAGAGCCAACGAGAGGATAGACTTCAAATCGTCGAAACAATAGTCGGCGTCCTCGCAAAAGCCCCTGTGGACGAGGACGGTCGTCATGCCGCTCTCTCTGCCGCCGAGAACGTCGGCCGTCGGGTTGTCGCCGATCATAAAGTACTCCGCCCCGGGATATTTTTGCTTTGCAAGCTCGAAGATCTCCCTGCGCGGCTTGTTGTAGCCGACCTGCCCCGAGATCACCATGGCATCGAAATAGGGCGTGAGCCCGAGCCCCGCCATGACTTCATCCAAATCGGGATAGTTATTTGATAAAAGCACGTTTTTCGCCCCGCGGGCTTTCAGCGCTTGCAGGGTGGAGACTGCGTCCTCATACAGCGTATACCGCGCGAGCTGTTTGATGGTCGGGCGGAAAGCCCTTGCCGCCCTTTCGGCAAACACGGGAGGAATGCCGCACGCGGCACAGCTCTCAAAAAGACCCTGCTCCATGCACGCCCACCATGCCTCGCCGCGCAGGGAGGCGTCGTCCCGTTGGGGCATGTCCCAAGGGTATTTCCCCCACAGCCCCTCCCGCACGCTTTGGCAGAGTTCGTCTGTGCAACCGGGGACGGCTTCCTTTAAGATGTCGAACATGCACCCCTTCCAGAGCGGGTCTGGGTGGGTAAGAGTCCCGTGGAAATCCCAGCAAAAAACTTTCATTCTATCACCTCTGCCGATGTGAATTCGGGGATGGAATACAAATCGATCGACTTATACAACAAATTATAGCAAATGAACGTAAAATTTGTCAAGAAATCGGCTTATCCAAACTTGCCTTTTCAGCCTTTTCTTGGCGCATTCTCCCGTGAGGCATAGAGCCGTCGACCTTTGCGGCACTTCTTCCTTGCGGCGTTTTGCCCGTTTTTATGCTTCGAGGCAAAAAGAAAAACCTAAACCGAACCATTCGTTCAATTTAGGTTTCATATTCATATTTATGACTATGTTTATTATCAGTCAAATGTTTTTCTCCACATCTTGCCAATGCCCATTATTGAGAATTTCCGCGGTGCCGCCATCAAAGACCTTTCCCGCTTCTTCATCGCCTTTCAACTGCCAAAGCATCCAAGCCGTCATATAGCCGTCCGTTAAAGTGAGCATATCTTCGTGTTCCGCGCCCGTAATTCTCGCGCGGATTTTTGTAACATCTTGACTCATCGTGCCGTAAATATCTTTAAGAGCTTCAAGCGGACATACGCCGCCGAACTTTTGGTAAATATCTTCAACCCCCGAATCGTCGGACTTCCCCGTACCTGCCGTCATAAAATACGGAATTGTAATTTTTGATGCGTCATATTCCCAACCCATATTTTTTGCAAGGAAAGGATATGCGGCGCTGCCCGTAAAAATTGTTTTGTATCGGTTGCTGTTTTCAAATTCGGTTGCCGCCCTGATTGCGCCAGCGCCGCCTTGCGAAAAGCCCATAATACCGATATTCGTTTGGCTGATCTTCTTATAGAAAACGCTGTCGGATCTATCGTTTAATTGCAATATGTAGTCAAGCGTAAGCGAGGTGGATTCGCCCGAACCCGCTTGCCGATCCTCATTTCCCGCGACGATAAAGCCCCACGATGCAAGCCGCATAAAGTACGGCTCATAGTTAAGCGCCGCAACGTTACTTGCGTTGGTTATCACGATAAGCGGATATTCCCGCTCCGAACTTTCAAGTTCTTTCGGATACCAAACACGGTATTTGTCGATTGTTTTATTGCCCGCGTCAAAATTGACATTTGCGACCTCATAATCTCCTAACCCCGAATATTTTTTCTCCAATGGGGAATCGGATTTGAAGTCCATGTAATAATCATCGGTCAACTGCGGTTTTTTGGAATCAATATTGTTTTTAATCGCTAAGACGACAACCAATACAACGACTGCGACAATGATAAAGGCAATCGCGGTTATAATGCCTTTTAAGAGTTTTTTCATAAAGATTCTTGATACCTTTCCTTTTATTTTGTCCTTTCGTTTGCGAACGCCATCATTCTGTCAAAGGCGTCCTTTGCCACGGGATCGACCCTTTCGGAAGCCACAAAACAATGCTGTTTTGTCTCTCCGCGTTCCGCATACGGATCGATAAGAATGTGCTTGCAGCCGAGTTTTTCGAGTTCCTCGTGCATGACGTTCATATCGTGCCTGTATTCGCTGCCGAGAAGGACGGCGGCGGGATAATTCGCGGTAAGGCTCTTGATGTTGTTGTACTTTTTGATGTCGTCTTTATTGAGATAGATACTGCCCTTGACGTAATTCCCGACAAGGATCTTTGTAGCAAAAGAGAATTCTTCGTAATCGAGAGGCGCGTCGTCAAGAATGACCGCCTTGACTTGTTCGGGCTTGAACGCGGGGGTAATTCCGAGCAATTCGGCATATTCGGGATTTGTGATGATACTGCCGAGCTGGCTTGTTATGATCGCGCCCGCAGACGAACCCATAATAACCACGTTGTCCATATTCAAGTGATACTCTTCGGCGTGTTCCTGCATATACGCAAACGCCCTGTTCGCCTGAATCAGCGGCACGGGGAAACGGCAGGCGGGGACGAGCGCATAGTCCACGTTGACGATGTTATATCCTGCGGCACAGATATCGTCGATGAGAGCCGTCGCATCCGTTTCCGCCATGGGGTCGCCCATGTTCTTGCTGCCTGCGAAGAATCCGCCGCCGTGGAAATAGAACAGCGTGGGACGATCGGTTTCCCTGTTTTCGTCGGGGTAGGTGACGTCGAGGAAGCTGTTGGGATATTCCGTATCGTAGTTTATTTCGCTGATGAGATACTGCCCGTTGTCTTTCTTGCCGTCGATCGGCTCATAATACGGCTCGTATGAATTGAACGGGTTATCGCCGTAGGTCGCTTTCTGAATGAACCCCACGATAATTTGCGTATTGCAAGTAAGCACAAAATAGAGGATCAAGACCAAGATCGCCAAGCCGCCTAAAATGGAGCCTGCAATGATAAGCCCTTTGTGCTTTACTTTCTTTTTGGGGGTGCCGGATCTGTTTTGCATAACGGTTTGTTCTTCCATTTTTTATCTCCTCATTGCTTTTTTCGTTTGACAAGCCCATTCTCGTGTGATATACTCTTAATGGAACTATCGTACCAATAATGTATCACTTTTTGTATCGTCTGCCAACCGTTTGCAACTGAGAAATGGGGCAACGGAACTTTACCCAAAAAGTTATCCATTGCGGTACGAAATTCAAATATCAATGCTTAACGGTATGAAATTGTGAATCAGTACCGCATAAGGAGAAATGATGGGCGGAAACGCAAAAACAACGGAATTCTTGAAAGAATGCCTTGCCGATGCGCTTATAAAGCTACTTCGGAAAAAGCCGATAGAAAAAATATCCGTTCCCGAGATCTCGGAAACGGCACAGGTCGGGAGAACGACCTATTTTCGCAACTTTTCAAGCAAACAAGA
>CANQJJ010000042.1 GCA_947624215.1 uncultured Clostridia bacterium | reverse complement strand
TCAAGCTCTGCAACCGCCTTGATTAGCGCAATTGATGAGAATCCGCCCTTGATTGAAATCATCTTATAGCACTCGCTTTCGCTCGGAAGCCTCTTGATTGTGCGCATTAGCTCATGCCGTTCATCTTCAATTGTGAAGAGCTTCTTGCTCTTGCTCTCGAGGTTCTTCATGAGCGCATGAATATCCGCCCCGCCTGCAGGGGCGTCTATATCATCAAGTCCAAAGCTGAAATCATAATCAAAATACATTTTTTTTGCTCCGAAAAATGGCGGGCGATTTGCCCGCCTTAATCTAGAATGGGATATCATCTGCGTGAGTGTCCGAGCTGTCTACGATCTCATCTCTTCGCTTTCCCGTAATAAGCCATTTCACCGATTGATAGCCGTTCGCATCCTTTTCGAGCCTTATCGCTCCTACTTTTCCTGCGTAATCTGCAAGCCTGAAATTGCCCATTGCGATCTGGAAGCTATTGAATAGATCGGTAAGATTCCTGTTCGTAATCTCAGGCTTCTCGGGGTTGAACACAATGTAATAATGTACTGTCCTTTGATAGCCATCAATCGCAAATTTAAGGTGCATCATCTCCTTGCCCGTCTTGCTCTCTTCTTTTGTTGCCGATATGATTCTCGCTGAGTATTCTCCGTCTGGAATCTCTGGGAATGTCTCCTGTTTCTGAAAGTGCCAATTTTCAAATGCCATCTTCTCTACTCCTCCTCTCCATAGGTCTCTGTAATCTTAAGCCCACCGCCCACCTCGGTGACCTTCTTATACTTCTCGTAAATCTCTGGCTCTAGGGTCTTAAGAGCCTTTGTGTCTAAGGTCTCCCTCTTGCTCGGGAGAACTACCGTAAACTTGTAGCCCCATATGGAAGTACTTTTTATTTCCTCTTCGAGCATTCTCTCCCTTATCTGCTCTTTGAGCTGTTCAAATTCTTCTTTCTGCTTTTTGAGATTCTCCTCGAGGCTCTTAATGCTCTCCCATCTATTTGCAACGTCTCTCGCAAGAGCCTCATCAATCACCGCCTTATCTGAGTAGATTAGCCCGTTCTGTTCATCGCTGAGTAAGCTCCCAATCACCATAGGCGAGATATTGTGTATAGGAATCTCTTCAAGCTTTGCGTCTCCGTTTTCATCAACTCTGACCCAAAGAACTTTCATTGAGACGAATGGCACTTTCCCGCCCTGCTTGAGCATTGATTCTAGCATCTCCTTGTAAAGGTTCAGTTGCCACGTCCAACCCCAAACGTCCTTTGATGAGCCTGTCTTGACATCCAATATCTCAAGGTCGATTGAATTGCTGTCATCATCATCTTTTGTGAACCTGATGATATCAGCCGTGCCTGCGAGCGCAATCGGACACTCATCGGGGTTCATTCTAAGCTTAACCTCTGCCAAATCCTCGACGGCAGTGTATTGAATAGTATTGTTAAGATAGGTAACGATTCTCGCTCCCTCGGGAGTGAATGGACTCGTTCCATTCTCAATATAATCCTGCACCTCGGAGTGAATTAGAGTGCCTCTCTCTGCGGCTCTCTTAAGTAGCTCCTTATCCACAGAATCATAGCTCTTCGTTATCTTGTGCTTCTGCAGAAGCTGGGTAACTGAGATAAAGTCCTTTTCCTCCCCGTTGAGCGAGTAGGTGTGGGCGATAGTATTCAGCTCTAAATCGTCATTCTTAAATTCATCTCGTATATAATTTTGCCAAAGTTTGGACTCTTTAATATCTTTAATAGCTTTCATTTCAATGCTCCTTTCTTGATATTAATTGCTTTTTGAATCTCGCTATAAGTAAGCTCATCCACATTCTTTCTATAATATATCGCAACCTTAGCGATATCTATCCCTAGCTCTGCCATCTCTGCTCGCTGTTCATCTGTGACTTCCTGAGCCTCTAAGCTTACTACCTCTCCGCCGTCTTGCTGGTCGGCGTCTGCCTCATCCTGAAACAAAAGGAACGCCGAGAGAGCCTCTTTTCTGGCATATGTGGTTGCTGAGCCTGTTAGCTGGGAATCATCGAACTTCTTCTTTTCTATTGCTTCCCTAGCATAGCCTATTCCCACAATAGCCCCCTCATCGAAGATTTCTAGGTCGTAAGCAATGACTTTCGAGACTAAGTACGCTCTATCTAGATGCTCTTCAATATCATCTTCGAACCTCATAAAGATTTTGTACTTCAAAAGCAACGGTTTGAGCTGAGCGAGAATCGCCTCGAGCGACCTATAGTAGAACCCGCCGTACTCGCTGTACTCATTCTTTGCCAAATGAAACTCGCTCTGTATCCTTGCAAGCTTTTCATAGAGCGTAAGCTCTTCTTTTTCTTCGTTTCTAATTTCTTCTTCCATCTTTTTTCCTACTCCATATGCTTTAGGTTGATATAAGCCACAAGCTTATTTGCCACATCAAGCGTCATTCCCCTAGACTTCCCGCTGATAAGCTGGTAGATGGTCGCCATTGACACGCCCGTTTGATTTGATAAATCCTGTGTGTTTTTCCAACAACCTCGCTCTTTCAGAGTGAGCAACTCTTCCCTTAGCTTTTTGATTTCCACAATATCCATAAGCCAAATCTCCTTTGAATATTAAGATAACACTATATTAAACGATTGAATTATTTTTGTCAACTTTATTTCTAACAATTTTTACATCTTTGCTATTATGTTTATGCTAAATTTCTTATTTACTTATATTATATATATTTAAATATTTTATTTATGTATGATAATGTATAATAATGTATAATATGTATAATATATAAAAAACTTTCTATAAATAAAAAAGAGAGAATATAAAAAAGTTATTTTCAAGCTCAATCATACATACATCATACATTGTGAGAAAAAGAAGAGGGGCTTGCGCCCCTCTCTCCCTTATGCTCTCTCCTGAATGAGGTAATCTGTCCTGTGCCAATATTTATCAACGATTTCCTGAACCTTCTTCTGGAGGAAGCTGAATGATTTAACCGACTTCGGCATCCAAACTGAAATAACCTTTGTTACTTCCCAGTTGTAGAAATCAAGTGGGACTCTCACACAAACGGCTTTCTCTGTCTCTTTTTCAACTGTGAAGTGATCTGTAACCTCATAACAGCAATCTCTCTCCTTCTCATCCATTGCCAAGTCAAGAGCTTCCTCAAACTTGAAGCAGGCGTTTCTCTTAGGACACCAGACCTGTGCTTTCTGACCGTTCTTCATTGTGAACTCTGCTAGTCTTGCCTTTTCTGTTTCTTTGATGATTGTGTACTCTCTCATTTTTTGTCTCCTTATATTTATTTATTTATAAATATATAATAATATCTATTTGCAAGCATGTCAATATTTTTTTAAAAAAATTTTTTAAATTTTTAAGATTTTTTTTCAATTAAAAACGAGGGCGCACTGTCCGCCAGTAACGCCCTCTATCTGCACATAACAAATGTCTGTGTGGTGCTGTCCAAGGGAGCAGTTGACCACATCGGATCTATTATACAGCTTTGCCGTAATCAGGAACACCGCCTAGGATATTCGCCCATGCTTCGGTATAGAAAGAGTAGTAGCTGATTTGACTCAGCCTCTTAATATGCCTATGAAGCACATTCCACACGATAGACGGGAGTCCGATAACCAATAGGTACAGCCATCCTAGAATGTGGGATTGAACGGTGTGTCCATACTCGTGGCGAGCGGTCTCGTAGCCTGAATATTCGCTGATGAATCTATAAGCCCCAAGGGAAAGCCCGCTAAGATATTTCCAGCGATACACATTAAGCTCACTGTCGTAATTTGGTCTCGTGATAAGTCTCACAATCAGCCCCACAAGCATCTGCGGAAATTCCCATATCCAAATTAAGATCTTCATATTGCGCTCCTTCTAAAAATGCCCCCATGCTTCAACAGCAAAAGCACAGGGGCGGGGGAGGATTATTCAAAGATAACCTTATTTTAGCCTATAGAATTTACCGCTGTCAAGCCCGCAGACTATATTAAGGTCGGGGTTGTTGCTCTTAATCTTCTCCCCGCAAATCGGGCAGACGTAGGTAAAGCTTTTTTGCGTCTTCTTCTTCGGAGTTTCTTCCTCATCATCATCTCCGCCCTCTCTCACGGGTCTCGCTGTCTGCCCCCATGAGCCGTCTATGTTGATTGTGTCGAAAGTAGCTCTCGCAAAGTCAAATCCCGTCTTGAGAGACTCAATATAGTCCAGCTCTGAAAGTGCCAAGAATGAATTGCTCCATCCGATAACAGGGAGGCACTTGATAACAAGTCCGTGTGCTTCTGCGGCCGCCTTGAATCTCTTGTTATGGTAATAGCCATTGTTTGAGGTGTCAGCAATCCCGTTTTGCATGTTATAGATATGAGCCATCTCATGCAGAAGCGTTACGCAGATATCAACGAAAGGTCTATTGATATAGTTAGCAGAGATATTAAGCTCGAGCTTTCCCGTGTTGTTCTTCTCGGGATTGCATACCCAAACCTCCTGTGTGGTGATCCATCCATATGCTTTTCTCGAGAGGTCGGGGTAGCATGTAACGGTCGGCTTGACCAACTCGCCGTTATAGTAATGCTTATTGAACTCATCAAAGAGTGCCTCAAGTTTCCCGCTTGCAAGCTCTGGGTGAATTGCTATATCAAAGTTGATAGCCTCGTCAAGGCTATGGCAGGAATAAGTCTTGCCGTAGATAGTCGTAAGATACTCGCCCGTGCTGTGTCTCTCGATTGTTCTTCCGTCTGCAAATTGTGCGATTTTCATTTGTCTTTTTCTCCTTATATAAATTTATTTATAAATATATATTAATATATAAATCTTAACGTGTCAATATATTTTTAAAAAATATTTTTATTTCTTATTTTTTTTTAGGCATATAAAAAGAGGGCTTGCGCCCTCAATCTAAGGAGTAAAAACAAATGATAGCCATTCAAAGAAACTCTTTCGCTTGACTAAATTCATTATAATACTTTTTTCATTTCATGGAATATCGCATTTCCATCTTCGTCTGCGGGATATATCACAAGTGCCTTCTTTAGCTTAGGGTGCGTAACCACACAGCACTCTATCAGGTAGTCGTTGAAGTTAAAATCAACTTGATAAAAAAAGCACATTTTGAAACTCGCTGTCGGAAGCGCTCCATAAGGGGTCATATCCTGAGGCTTGCCCCCAACCTTCTTTGCCTCTTCGTTGTAGTCTCGCATGTACTTCGCCATATCCACAATCTCTCCCGCAAATTCAAAGCTCTTTTTATCCATGTCTTAGCCCTCCAGCTCGTAATTTTCGCCGTCAAAGTAAACGCCTTCAATCTTTCCGCTTACCTCATCGCCATTCTCGTATCTGAAGCAAGCCCCGTGGAAATTTGCCTCTTCGTTTGAATAGATTGAATAGAGCGACAATGTGATTTTGTTAAGCACTTCTTTCATCTTTGCGTACTCTAAGAAGCCTAATTCCTCTTTGCTCAGCATTCTGTTGTATCGATCTGCCAGCTCCCTCATGATAGCAACCGCCATCTGCCTTTTGCCTTCTTCAAACATTTTTCCCGATTCTGCCATAGCTTTTTTCTCCTTTGCTATAAAATTTAAGATAATTTAATATTAACGCATTTTTAATAATATGTCAATATAAAAAAAAGTAGGAGTTTTTAAGCTCCTACAGAAAATAGAAAAGAAAGCAGTGTCGAAAAACGTGACCCTATAGAAATGCTACTTCACGCTTTGAAGTCTGTCAAGCCGTAGGATAGTCTCCTTGTAGGCTCGAGGATTCATTACCTTCAATGTCTCCATAAGCTCCGACAGAATATCCCACACTTCTTTAGCATCTTTGCCCTTGACAGCCCTTGCAAAGTCCGAGTTGCTGTCTCTGCATTGAATGAGTGCAGGCGTGCCACGTAGCTCATTCCTGATGATATAGAGCCAAGCTAGCTTCTCACACACCGCAAAGGAAGTATCCTTCCCTTCCAGCTCCAGAATGGTCGCCTCAACTTCGTCTCTGCTCAGCATGGCTCTTTGCTACATTGCGATAGTACTCGCTTAGCTTCTTCTCGGGTGCGTCTGCGTCCTCATCATAGAGAAACGCTTCCGTAAGATCTGCATAGAACGCTGGGGTATCTATGCCGTGCTTTTTTGCAACCTTGTGGTAATCGCTCCAAAGCATATTCATTGTCGCCCACACCACGTACACGGGAATATCTAAGAATCTGGATACAAACGGCTCTAGACTCTCTTTGTCAAAATGCTCGCCAATCTCATGCACCCACGCCGTTGCCTCTTCTTTTGTTATCATGCCTTTCTCTCTGTCGCATGCCTTGTCGAGCATTATAAGGCACTCTATCATGCCTTCTACAGCCTCTGCAGTGCGCTCATTAATCGGCATCTCCATATACTCGCCTATAGCCTTCTTTAGGCTCGTTTTATAAGTGTCAATGTGGTTTTCCATTACGCAATCTTCTCCACAATTAGATTTGCTATATTAACAGACGTGGCATTGACGCTTTGAACTGCCAATGTGGTTACCCCGTACCCCGATGCCGTTATCACATCTGAAAAAGCAACACTATTTATATTGCCCGCTACCTCTGGCGACACTATTGCATGCGCACCGTCTCTGAGTACCCCATTTGCCACCAGTTGAACATTGAGCGGGTCGGCTGCGGGCGATGTGAATGCTCCGTTGAATGATATTCTATATAGTCCCGCCTTCCTAATCTGCACTACGTTGTTCCCGCTAAGAGCCACACAGCTGTTAGAGGTAGTGCCTCCGTTGAATGGCACGTAGCCGTTTGCGCTTACCGCTATGGCGGTGGCTGTATCTGTTGTGAATTTTCCTACTGTCTTGCAGCCCATTTGGTTTTACTCCTTTAAAGATATTTTTCAAGAATTGCCATGGTAGGCTTTGTTCCCACAGCAAAGTTGCCAAAGATAGATGGCCCTAGAAGCTTACCCCGTTGCCACACCCGCAACCACTGCCGCAGAATGGGTTAGCGCCTGCATTGTACGAAAAAGTGTTCGGGTATCTAACTACCCCGCAAAGAGCCGCATTGAGCTGGAGCTGATTAATCTGCTCCTGCATAGCTGCGATCCTGTTCGTTGTTAATGCATCAATGATTTTCTGCGTGTTATGCTCATTTTCGAGCTTCACGGAATCAATGGCTCTCTGAGTGGTGCAACAGCAGTCTGCAAGCTGCATTTGAAGCGCTCTGCCCTCTGAGGTGACAGCTCCGACTGTCTGGGCTGCGCTGTCATTGATTAGCTGAGCCTGAGTGTATCCTAGATTGCAAAGCCCGTTGTTGATCTGGTTCAGCTTATTGTCGAGCGTCCTGAAATTGGTCTCGCTCTCAAACTGCGTTGTGGTTACTGGCTGTTCACATGCGGACACACAGCCGTTGTTCCCTCTTCCCCAGCCGTTGTTGCCAAAGATGAAGAGGAACAGAACGATTATCCACCACCAGCCCCCGTTCATTCCATCGCCCCAGCCGTTTCTGTCGTTGCCAGTGGCTGCGGCAATATCGCTTAATGAATAATTTTCAATCATTTTCTTTACTCCTTAGATTGATTTGATTTTTTATATCTTGAGCAAATCAGCAAAGCCCCTGACCTGCTTCTTGATATCCTCAAATTGCGTTTGCGTCATCTGCCCGCTCTTCAATAGCTCTTCCACACGCCTCCTTGCGCCGTCTGGACTCATGCCCTGCGCAAACTTCTTGAACTCGGCAACTAGAGCCAGCGGGTTATTCGGAGATGATTTTTGGTTCTGTGGGAATAGACTGCTTGCCATTTAGCTCCTCCCTTAGCTTATTGATTGCGCTGTTCAAATCCGCCACTGTGGCGTACTGAACGCTCGGAGCGGTCTCTTGCTTCTTCTCTGTGAATGAGAATGTCCTGATAGTGGGAAACCCCGCCCCGTCAGTGGTCTTTATATACATCAAATCCTCGCTTGCGTCAAAAAGCGCAACGCTTGAATTTGCTGGCATAGAATACGCCTTTGCCCCGTCAAGCCCGCTCACTTTTGTGAGCTGTATCGGGGTCTGAGTCTGGTAGCTCCCATAGGGAGAGCCGTAGGGATTGTAAAAATTGCCTTGTCCGTAATTCATATAGAAATTATCGACTCAAGGCAAAGATTGAATGAATAGCATAAAATATTGAAAAAATCTTTTAAATGTATTTAAAAAAGTCTGTTCAGGGCTTTGTAATATCTGGCTTTTACTTGCGGTACAGATAGATTCACTGCACCCGATATCTCTCCGAACGTGTATCCGTCTAGGCAATGAAGAGAGACAATCTTCCTGTCTACCTCGCTGAATATATGCTCTCTAATTATCTCTTCGTATTCCGAGCGTGTGCGATCTAACTTAAGAGCGTATTTTGACACGCCCGTCACCCCCGCAATTCGGACACGGCTTCGTGCCTTTCTTCGATTTCTTTGTCCAATACTTCTTTGTGGTTGTGGAAGTAGAAACGCTAATCTTTTGCTTTGCCATAGACTAACACGTCTCCATATCCGATCGTACTATATGCGTACTCTTCTGCTTGCTGTTCTACTACCGTATCTGTATCTGTAGTTGTTTCAATAACTCTTGTAAACTGGCTTGAATATATAATCCAGATGATATTTGAAAGTACCAAAAGCGCAATTAAAATCACTTCGATTATAAAGTGCCTCTTCTCTCGCCTCTCATTCCTGCATTGCGCCATTTCAAGCACCACAAGCGGAATGCTTTTCGGGTCTTTGGCTCGGAGCTTGTCAAGATTCTGCTCCGTTTCTTCTTTCTTATTCATCTTTCTGGACTTTCTTAGAGCTTTTTCTAAGTCTTAGCTCTGAGCGGATCTCATCTAGGGAATGCTTAATATCAGGAAGCTCATCTGAGAGTGTCTTAATAACTGCATATAGCTTCTCCTCTCTCTCCTTTCCTGCCCTTACAATCCAAAACACAAGCACAAAAAACGCCACGCAAATTATACCGAAGATTCCGTATTGAGCATAGACGTTAGTTATCAGGGTGCTATTCATACTCAAAGATTAATCAAATTAAAACCAAATTGTCAAGCGATTCTAGGAAATTCGCTTCCAAATATTCACAGCCAAATAGGGGTTCATTATACTAAATGAACTTCCCCCTCCTGCGGAGCCTATGGTTGCCGAGATTGAGTGGGAGTGGGAGCCTGAGGAGGAAATATTCGCATAATCTCCCACATAGGAAGAATTAGACGGCGGGGTCGAGATATATCTATTATCCGTAGAGCCGCTCTTGAATTGAGAGCCTCCTATTATCTCTTTAGTATCAGACCTCCCTAGCCCGCCCGCAGTCTCGAGCCAACCATTATTAGTTGTTTTAAAAGAGACAGTATGCGAGTGGCTCCCGGCATTTCCTGTCTGCGCTCCCGTCATGCTATGAGTGTGACTCGGCATCTCTGAGGTCGTAAGCGTGTGGGTCTTGCTTCCACCCGTTGAGCCTAGTGCATATTCGCTTCCCGCCTGAACGAGCCCCTGGCCTTCTGTGATTTTCTCCCATGTAGTCCAGCTCCACCTCTTATTCGGGTCGTCGTCAGTCGTGCTTAGCCACAAAGCCCCCACGGGGAATATACTGTCGATTATTCCCTCGTAGAGGTTCTGCGCCAATGCTGTGGTTGTGTTTTCATCAAGATATTTCGGCATATCTAAACTCCTTTTTAATATAGCATGAAATCACTTTTTATTTAAATGACCCTATTTAGCCATTTTCTTCACCTTTTAGCACTTCTTTGACAATCGCCTCTACCTCTTCATTGCTCATTGGAACGAGGGCGTTTAGCTTTTGCTTGATTTGCTCAATCTCTTGCTTAATTTGGTCTACATCTAAGAAGCCTTCTATCGTCTCGGCAATCTCTTGAACCTCTGCCTTGATTTGCTCAGTTTCGGTCTTAACGGCTTCTGTTTCTAATAATACGCCTTTTACATCACCAACCGCTTGCTCTGCATTCTTAGCTGCTTTGTCTGCTCTTTGGAATAGGCTCTCTTCGTCAACCAAAGGGCAAAGCTCTTCGTTGCCTCTCGTATCGATAGGTTCCACATCTGCTAGCGTGCTTTCTCCAGCGGGATATATGAACTCGGCTATGCATAGCTCCCATTTGGTCTCACTCTGAATAAGCTCGGGATATGCACCCTCTTCGCTGGCTCTTACCTCGATTGATGGAAGCTTGTCCTGCCCCTCTATATCCCATGAGATGACGACCCTATTATAAACATCGTTGTTCTGTGGTGGATTAACATCTAAATCAATAGGCTCTTCGCTCCAAAAGCTTACGCCAAATTCCCGCCCGTTCCCGAGCCAGCCCCAGCCCTTATTCACTCTTAGGCCGTTGTCGCCATTCTTCTCAACCTTGAGATTGTCACCTAGCTCGAAGATCCCGCATCTTCTGCCCGCAAAGAAACGCATAACGTCCTTTGCGTTGTAGCTATAGCTCTTTATATTCAGCGGGAAGGCGTTCAGCTTCCCCTCGGTAGTTGCTGGAGTCATTTCTTGATTCTCCTGTATTTATCAATTCCTAGCGTGGCTTTGCGTCTAGTGCCTTTGTGGTCGACTGAGTAGTCAATAACCGCAACTTTGCTCTTGAACTCAAGCCCAAGCTTATTCAATACACATATTACCACATCACCGAGCTTAAAACGAGTGCTATCCTCAATTGAAAATTCAAACGACACGCTCGGAAGAGCCGCTTGAAGCGCAAGCTCGCCCTCTGCCCTCATTCTCGCAAAATATTCATCATCAGTTTCATAGGCGTTCTTATCAAGGATGTTGCCCTCTTCGTCTACGCTCTCCTCTGAGCCTTGGTCGGACACCTCTACTATAATCTCTCTTCTATTCCCCTCGTACTCCTGAGCATAGAGGGTGAGGTGCGCCTCTCTCCCGTTTGCCATATGCCCAGAGACTATGCACACATTTGCATAGCTCTGAGTGGAGAATGTGCCGTCTGCGTCTGAGAGATTCGCCCGCTCTTCTGATAGCACTACGGCGTCTGGCTTCTCCGTATCTGTAAGATCTCTGCCCTCTGTAACATATACTTCAACTGGATTCCCCGTAGTGTCTTCTATGTCCAGCCTGCCCGCCACTCTATAGTTGCCGTACTCTTCAACGGTCTTTCTGAGCCATGCGCCGATAGATTCCCACATCTCGGTTCTGAGCGTGGCATCGGGTATTGGGGAGATTGCTCCTTGAATCCCGCCCCACTTAATGTCAGAATTTTGAATATTCGGCTTGATAATCTCCTCAAGCCACCACGTGAGCGGGTGCGTGCTTCGGTCGTAGATTCTGGTTGTGAACTCATTGCTTCTATTTAGATAAGGTCTCGGAGGAGCAATAGTTGCCATGCCTTCCCAATAGTCCAAGCTATCCATATAGCCCAGAACGCCCCTATGATTGCCATTATGATTATTTATATAATCGCCCACAACGAAATCGTATCCATATTCTTTGAATTGATTATAAATATTGTCGACTGGCACAAACATCAAGTTTTTCACTTTGAGCTTCGGGAGATTTTTCTTGTTAGGCAAGTACATCATCGGCACAGCTTCATCGTGCCAGACAGAAAATAGCGCCACACTTAATTTACATGGCAAATAAGCCTTCCCACTGCCTTCTGAGATGCCAGTAGGATACTCGTCATTCAAGAAGGTAACAGTCCCTCCGTCCTCCCCTATCGAAGATTCCATGCCTCTTATGCCTTCGTTTAAATAGAGTATCGTTGAATACGTATGCCAGCCATCGCCCTTTAGAACGCCATAAGTGTGGGGCAGATTCAAAAGGTCTGAGCGGAAGTAAAACAGCCAGTTGGGGGTAGTCGTTTGATAATATTCCTTCTTCATCCCTAAGCGCATGAACATCTGCGTACTGCCTACGCTACTGCCTACGCCCTCTACTGCCAGCTCTTCCGCATTTGCAAGTGCCAAATCCATTCGAACGTAAACGGGCGTGGGGTTGTTTCTGTCTATTTTCACATATCCTAGCCAACCTACGTCTGCATTCACATCTGTATAGTAGTCTCTGACCCCGCCATGCTCTACCTGAGAGCCGCCTATCTGGCAGTCTACGGTAATTTCTTCTGTCCCTACGAGGTTCTCTTTTATATTCAAAACCTTATTTCTGAAAACGACATTAACGCCTTTTTGCTGTTTTACCAATTGCTGGTCTATGAGCCAATCAACTGAATACCCGCTTAGCGTTACCACATCGCCCCGTATCTTGACCTGCTCAATTGAGCCATCAAAGCCCGTTTCTGTGTCTCTGATGAAGTTACGGCATTCAAGCAGCTCCCCGTTCTGCTCAATGCCTACCTGCATTGTGAAAGTGCCTGCCTCGTTCGCCTTGCTCCTAGTTTGGAAGGAGATAACGTTCGAAATAATGGCTCGTTTTTTTAAGTCTCTTGAATAAATAAAAATCATTTTTAAATTATCACCCCCGCAAAAAGGGGCGCATAAGTAATAGTCACTTTAAGGTCGTTTGCCGTTGCACCCGTTGCGCCCGCCGTTATAAGATTCTCGCCCATGAAAAGAGAAAATAAATCGCTTCTTTCATCAATGTACCCCGTGACATCCGCCCTGCTGTTATCAAGAAGTTTAACGCCTTCGTTTGAGCTGATAAATTCAAGCGTCTCGCCTGCGCTGAGTCCTGTATTGAACCACGCTGTGCGCTCTTCGCCGTTTCTTGATTGCGACTTTACCCAAATCTTTTTCTGTACGGCAATATCGGTTGCTATCTTAGCTTTGAAGAAGCAATCGAACTGCCCGCCGTTTAGAATCCTCGCTTCGCCCTGCTTATATGATTTGAACTGATAGAAGCTCATATTCCAATCAAACCTGAAAGCATCAAAGGCGACATTAAGCCCGTCTATCTCTTCGGAGTGCGCTGAGAATAGCGGGAACGGTGCTAATAGGCGCACTGTGAAATTCGCCGAGCGCCTTCTCATGGATATCTCTGGAGAAGTCTTTACGTATACCTCAATCTCCCGTTCATCGTTGAAAATCAATGTCCCCCTAGAGAGCGGGGGAAACATATTCAAGAGCCTGCGCTTCACCTCTTCCTCTTCCATGAATGCAACGCCCGAGATGATGATTGAGCGTGTATCCAAAGATTGCGCCGTGACTACCCCGCCATGGTGCGCAATGGACTGCGAGGTCGTAATGGTAACGGGTAGCCCCGTAATGCCCTCCACACCCGTTATGAGAATATTCTCCGACAGATCCAATCTATATGGAATTTGGTTCGCCTTCCCGTTGCTATCGGGGGAAAGATACACAATATCGTAATTAGGCTCAACGGCTCGCCTATTTGCCGTGTAATTGTATTCTGTTCTGTTTACGTCCATTCGAGTCTCTCCGCATAGATATATGCCTCTTGCTCAAGCTCGTAAGCCGTCAGAGGCACGGATTCGATATATTGATTGACAGTAACGCCACCACCGCTAGAATACCCGCTGTCGGTCTGCCCGTAGCTCTGAGTCTGCGCCTCCCTTGCGCTTCTGAGATTAGCAGATACACCGCTTGCGACACCTGCCGCAGCGAACGCTGCAACTGAACCCGCAAGTGCCATAGAGCCCGCTGCCCAATCTCCCATGACAAATTTAGTTACCGAGAGTGCGGCAAGCTGTGAGCCTAGAGAGGAAAGCACCTGAGAGAGTGCGTCCAACGCAGATGCTCCAAATTCCTTCCATGAGAATGAACCCGTGACCACGGATTCGGTTAGATCCTTCACCCCCGCAACTGCGCTCGTGAATGCCGTCATGAGATTCTTCTTCATGGTGCTGGCAAAATTCTTTGTCACGTTCGAGAGGTACTCGAGCCTATCCTCTGCGGTCTCCACACCATCGTACCAGCCTTCTTTGAAGTCCTCGAAAAAGGCCTCCCATGAATACGTGACCTCTTGAAGCACGCCCGCAGTACCGCCCTCTGCTCCGCCTCCCAGAATGCCAGACATGAACTCATTCGCCTTCTCGGTTACCATTGGATCATCTGTCGCAAGCCCCAAGGCATTCGCCACGGTCTGCACTATCTGACCCTTAAGCTCTTCGACTGTGTCGGGGTCGCTTGCATTAGCAACAAGCATCTGCCTAAGCTCTTCGAGAGTATGGGTTGCGCTCTGCTCTACATCTGAAAACTCAATATCAAAGGCCTCGCTATAGGCATTTTGGTTCGCTTCCTTGATCTCTAAGCTATCTTTCTCAAGCTCTTTAAGGTACTCTTCTTTCCAATCCTTAAGCTCATCTAGGAAACTTTGCATTTGCGGGGAGAGAGTCATACCGCTTAAGTCTTTGCCGTCTAGGGCCTTTGCAACTCGAGCCTTTGCGTTCGGGTCGTTGAGCCAATCGTCTAAGGTGTATCGCTCTTCCTCTTTAGGGGGATTAAGCACGCTATCCCAATCCCAACCGCTAGACTCGCCCTTAATGCCCTGCCAAATGGCAGTCGCGATATTCACGCCTACCTTGAAGAGGCTCTCAACCGCCGTGGCAAAGCCCTTAAAGAGCTGATTGACTAAGTCGTTGATAAATTTGACAATCTCGGCGGGACTCTTATCAAACATGCCGTTAACAATGGCAATAAGCATATCTCCGCCCGCTGTGATTAAGAGCGGGAGATTATCTGCTATCCCCTTAACTAGCTTCATGATGAGCGTTGGAATTTTGCTGACCAAATCGGGAATTTTCTCCGTAAGCCCGTTCGCAATGGATACTATGATATCTGCGCCCGTGGCGACAAAGACCTCCATATTGTCAATCATGTACTGGACGCCGTTTGCCAAAGCCTCGGAGAGTCTTGAAACAATCGTCCCCGCATTCTTTGCGATCCCGTTCCCAAGCGACAGCATGAGATTCCCACCCTGCTCCAAGAATGACGGAAGTGCATCCATGATCCTCGCAAGGCCGTCCGCCATGACCTGCCCCATGACGGTTACTATGCCATTGAGTCCGCCGCTCTCATATGCCTTATTTAGCTCATCTATGGCGTCCTTGAAAAAGTCCACATACACTCCAAGCTTCCCCGTAAGCTCAGTGCCTATGGTTGCCATAAGATTCTGAATGCTTGTCTTAAGTACGCTCGCCTTTCTCTCAAAGGTATCAGCCATTGTGCTATAGGCTTCCTCTGTGACGCCAGCCTGCGTTGAGATCTTGGCAAGGTTTTCATTGAAGTTTTCTAGCCCTTGAGAGACTATGGCGTTCGCCGCCTTGCCCGCTTCCATAGAACCCCAAAGATTGATGAGAGCCGTGGCGTTGCCGTCCACACTGGCATTCAAGACACTAAGCACATCGCCTAACGAGTACCCGAGGCTGATAAGCTCGGAGAAGCCCATGCCCGTTTCTGCTTGCAGAATCTTTCCGACTTTAGAGCCTTCATCGCCCAGCTCTGAGAGCATTGAGGAGAGGTACGTTGTGGACATTCTCGAGCTTATGCCTGCCTTCGTGAGTGCCACATAGGAGGCTGAGAGATTCTCCAAAGTCACGCCGTAGGCTGAGGCGGTTGCTATGGCTCTACCCATGTCGCTGGCAAGCTCGCCCACTGTCGTAACGCCTAGATTCTGAGTTTGAATAAGCACATCGGAGATGTGAGCGACTTCATTTGCGCTCTTTCCGTAGGCGTTCATTGCAGTGGTGAGTACTGAGAGTGCGCTCGTGCTGTCTGTGAAGCCCGCAATTGCGAGCTTACTCGCCTGTGTTGCAAGCTCCAGAGAATTGGCGGTGTCGCCCGTGGCCGATATGGCGTTGTAGACTAGGTCGGAGATTTCCTTGTTCGCTATGCCCATGGATGAGGATAGCGCAAGAATGCCCTCGGACATATTTTCTGTGGACATCTCGGTGCTATCCATAATGGTTCGAACCTTGGCAAATGCGGTCTCAAAATCTTTTCCAGCCTTAACAGACGCCACCCCGATCCCCGCTATAGCAGTGCTTACAGCGGTAACCGTTCCGACTACGCCCTTAAGAACGCTTTTCAATCCCGAAGAAAATTTGCTTGATACACTCTTAGCCTTAGACAGCCCGCTGTCAAATTCCGAACTGTCAAGCCCGAGCGTTGCCATCAAATCAAGAATATTAGTAGCCATCCCTAGCTCCTCACAATCTTTAAGCCACCCGCCTTGAGGCTCTCTACAACCTCTTCGGCGGTCTTTTCCTCTGCGTCCTCTGTGTAGTGTCCCCGCATGTCCTTAAGCATATCAGAAAGGGAGTTGGTGAATCCCTTCCCCTGACCTGCGAGTCTGATGCTGTCGCCTATGTAGCTTGCTACCAAGTCTCGCCTCTGCTCTTCCATATGCTCCCACAATATGCTCTCAATCACGTAGCCTCTCCCGAAGAGCATCGCTTTTTGAATATCGCACTTTGATAGAAGCCTGCGGTACTCTGCATCTCCTATCTCACCAACGATTGAAAAAAATCAAGCACTTCCTTAGAGCGAAAAAGCTCCATCGCCGAAGTTGCAAGCTCAATCCCCGTGTGACTCTCTATCTCATCTGGCTCAATGAAACAGCAAAGCCCGATAAGCTCGGTTGTTTTCTCTGGGGCGTCTGTGGAGAGCTTCTCATACATCGCCCACAGATTCTCTGTGCCTTGCTTCAAAAGCGCCTCTTTCTTCTCTTTCTCTGAAAGCCCCTCGACATTAGGTCTTCTCTTTCTGATTTCCAAGAATTGCGTCTCCTTATTAAGCTCCTTAACAAGGGTTGCGATTCTGTAGGTCTGTCTCATAAATTCAGCTGGTGTGCAATTAGCTATTGTTTTCATGAGCCAATTATAGCGCAAAATCGCTTTGCTTTATAGCTCTTAAAAAAAAGGAAGCAAAAGGGCGGGATAATCCCGCCCAGCAGAAGAAAAAATTAGAAAAGCAATAGCAATTGCTATTCGCTTTTTGTTCCCGTCAATGTGCCACCCGAGACCGTGAAAACGAGGCTATTGATTTCGCCGTCAAGTGCGCCGTTCAAAGTCACGCCAGTTAGGGTGTCTCCGCTCTCTCCGATTGCAAGCTCAAGGCTGTTCCATGTGAGCGTTTTGATTTTCTTGTACTCTTCGACTTCATCGGCTTTGCACTTGATGTTGATTTCACCGCTCGCCTTTGCGTGTTCGCCTTCATAGGCGATTGTGATCGAACAGCTTCCGCCTTTGATTTCTGAGGGGAGACTCTCGATAGTGGCTCTATCGCCCTCGCTATCAAAAAGAGAGGATGCATCTGTCAAACCTTCGGAGCTGTCAGACACAGAGATTTTGGTTGCCTT
>CANQJJ010000041.1 GCA_947624215.1 uncultured Clostridia bacterium | reverse complement strand
TCCTTCTCTTCCAAACTCCACAACTCCTCTTTGAACAAAATCTCATATCCTGTTGCACTTAGTTTGACAATTCACTGCGCGAAGTAGCCGCCGAGCTTATCCCGCGCGTACCCCCTCCATGGGAGGGGGGGTAGGGGGGGTGGCGACGGGGCCCGTGTGAGCGAACCTCGGCGCCCCTGTAAGGAAAGAGTACAGGTCCATCCCGAGCGTGCCCCCTCCATGGGAGGGGGGTAGGGGGGTGGGGTGGCGACCAAGCCCAATCAAAGCGTCATTCTGCCCGACCGAGGCTTCTGATTGTGCTACTAAGGTCGACACGAGCGCGTAGCGCGAAGTAGCCGAAACGGCTTGGTTTTTACCGAATTGCCCATCCGCGAAGAATCTTGCTACGACCAAGCCCGTGTGAGCGCCCAAGGCATTCCCAATTACGTCATGTTGAGCTCTGTCGAAACATCACCTTATTTTAAGACTGCGGTGATGCTTCAACTACGTTCAGCATGACGTATTAGAACACTTGGTCTGTTCATTAAGCAGTCGGACTTCGTTCTTCGGGATCCTTCGGGGACAGCCGCGCTGGACTTCGTATCGCCATTACGGCTCAGGATGACGCGCTTACCACATCACAAGCCCGAGAGAGCGACCCCTTGCCTTCCCTTCTGGGGAAGGTGCCCGTAGGGCGGATGAGGATAGAAACCCTTTCGGCGCACAAGGGCAGTGCGCCACTTTCCCTTACAGGGACAGCAAGGGGTGGTCTGTCCGTCCAACCCCACCCCGCCTCCCTCTCCATGCCCGTTGGAGCAGTCAAAGCCCGTCATATTGGGGCCGAAACGGGGCCGCAGAGACCCGCTCATACAAAGTCTAAAATTTTTCCGACTTTTTTTCAAAATGCATAAAAAAACAGTTTACAAAAAAAATAATTCCTAATATAATTTATTAGCCTGCGATAGGGCGATGAACGGAGGATAGGAAATGGTCCATTACATGAAGTGCCCGCGTTGTGAGTTGAACTATATCGACGCGGAGAAACAGGAATACTGCGATGTCTGCCTCAAAGAGATGAAGGGCATCCCCACGGGCCTCGAGGAGATCGAGGAGGCCGAGGACGAGCTCCCCACCGAGCTCTGCCCCATCTGCGGTGAAAATATGATGCACCCCGGCGATAAGATGTGCGAGGAGTGCCGCAAGAAAATGGAATACGACGAGCCCGAGAGTTCGGATAGCGAGGATGACGACGACGAATGGCGCGAATACCTCGACGACGACACGGAGGACCTCACGGGCGAGATCGGCGAGCTCGACGCCGAACTCGGCGAGGAATTTGCCGAGGAAGAGGAAGAAGAGGAAGAGGAGCCCGAATACGAGAACCCCGACGACGAGGAGGATCTCGAATACGTCACGGGCGACGAGATCTATGCGCTCGCGGGCGACGATGAGGACGACGAGGAAGACGAGAAGTCCGACGAAGACGATTTCTGACAAAGAGCGGGCGCATGCCCGCTTTTTTGATGCGTACCGTGGCACCATGTCCGCGGTGCGGCGATAGGAGAACGTATGAAGAAGCTCATTGCCCTTCTTCGCGCACGCCTCAAAGCGTACGACGATACCCACAATTTCACCTGCGACGTCTGCGGGCGGGAAGTCTTCGGCGGGGAGCGCATCTGTGACAAGTGCCGCAAGATTCTCCCCTACAACGACGGCATCATCTGCCCCCTGTGCGGCCGCAGGCAAAAGGAGGAGGGGATCTGCCTCACCTGCAAGCAAAAGCGCATCGGAGTGGAAAAGGCACGCTCCGTCTTCACGCACGAGGGGGAGGCGGCTCGCCTCATCGTCCGCTTCAAGCGCGGCCCAAAATACCTCTACCGCACGCTCGGAGAGGAACTCTATGCGCTCTGCAAACGCGAGTTCCACGGCGTCGACGCGATCGTGGCCGTACCCATGTCCGAGAAGAGCTTGAAGAAACGGGGTTACGACCAGGCAGCCCTGCTCGCCATGCGCCTCGGGGAGCTTTGGGATGTCCCCGTCCTCACGCCCGTCGTCAAGACGCGCGACACCAAGCCGCAAAAGTTCCTCGGCCGCACCGACCGCGAGCAAAACTTAAAGGGCTCCTTCCACGTCGCCGACCGTAAGTCCGTCAAGGGGAAGACCATCCTCATCGTGGACGACACCATGACGACGGGGACGACCCTCTCCGAGCTTGCAGATGTCCTCGGCCGCGCGGGCGCAAAGACGCTCTATGCCGCCACCGTCACGAGCGTCGAGGAGCGCAGTCCGCTTCCCGATAAGGAGCGGGGTTAGACGGATTTCGGGGGTACCATGTCTGAGGAAAGGCCTCACGGACGGGAACCCCACGGCGGCTTGGCGTGAAAAAAAGACAAAATCGAATAATTCTTTTCAGCCTTCGCATAATGACGGTATACGGAGGTTTTTGATTTATGAAGGCAACGGGAATCGTGAGAAGGATCGACGAACTCGGGAGGGTCGTCATCCCCAAGGAGATACGGCGCACGCTGCGCATCCGCGAAGGGGACCCGCTCGAACTCTTTACCGACCGCGACGAGCTCATGCTCAAAAAATATTCTCCCATCGCGTCCGTGGACCGCTTTGCGGAGGGGACGGTGAAGTCGCTCAACGAGCAGAGCGGGCTGACGGCCATCATCACCGACGGCGACACCGTGCTTGCGGCGGCGGGCACGGGCAAGAAGGGGATCGTGGGGAAGACGGTCTCGGACAAGCTCACCGAGATCATGACATCGCGCAGGAGCTACCTCGCGAGCCGTGCCGAGGGCGGGGAGGTGGTGCCCGTCACGGCGGAGGGGACGGACTTCACCGCGGAGGTCATCGTGCCCATCGTGGCGGGCGGCGACTGTCTCGGCAGCGTCATCCTCGTCTCGGCGGAGGAGGGGTTCGTGCCCGAGGGCTCGGCCGTCAAGCTCACCCGTCTCACGGCGGACATCATCGCCAACCAATTCGAATAAACAAAAGGGAGCGCGCCTTGCAAGGGGCCCGCTTCTTACATAATGAAACACTCCTATCTGCGCGGGGCGGCGGTGCTGGCGCTGGGCGGGCTCATGGCAAAGGTCATCGGGGCGCTCTACCGCATCCCGCTCGCGAATTTGCTCGGCGGGTACGGCATGGGGCTGTATCAGATGGCCTACCCCCTCTTTTGCTTGCTCCTCACGTTCACCTCGGCGGGCATTCCGTCGGCGCTTTCGCGTACGATCGCGGCCGACCGTGCGCGGGGGAGGGAAGACGGCGCGGCGGTGCGTTCGGCCCTCCTGCTCTTCGGCCTGCTCGGCCTCGCGGGCTCCCTCGGCATGTTGGCGCTCGCGCTCCCGATGGCGGGCTTGCAGGGGGATGGCGGGCTGGCTCTTTGCTATGTGCTCCTTGCGCCCTCCGTGCTCCTCGTGGCCCTGCTCGCCGTGCTCAGGGGCTACTTTCAAGGCCGCGGCGAGATGACCCCGACTGCCCTCTCGGAAGTCGTCGAGCAGGTGGTGAAGGCGGGCATGGGTATCCTCTTTGCGGTCAAGTATCAAAACGATCCCGCGCGGGCGGCGGCCTTTGCACTGCTCGGCGTCACGGTCTCCGAGGCGGCGGCGCTTCTTGTTTTGCTCCTCCGCTACCGGCTCGAACGCCACGACCGCGTGCTCTGTGCACGCAGGCCTAAGCCCGTCTCCCTACTCGTGCAGGTGTTCCCCGTCATGGCGGCGGGTGCGGTTTTGCCCCTCTCCCAAATGCTCGACTCCGTGCTCGTCGTGCGCCTTTTGGGCTCTCTTGCGGGGGATGCCGTGGCAGCGTACGGGCTGTTTTCGGGCGGCGCGGTGGCCCTTTACAGTCTCCCCGCAACTGCTGCCTACGGATTTGCCGCGGCTGCCGTACCCGCCGTCTCCGAGGCGGCGGCAAAGGGGGATGCGGAAGAGAGCCGCACCCGTGCCCTCACGGCGCTCTTCATCACGCTCGCACTCACCCTGCCCTGTGCGATCGGCCTCGCGGTTTTTTCGCGGCAAGTTGTCTCCCTCCTCTATCCCTCCCTTTCCGAGACGGACGCCCATACGCTCATCCGTCTCGTCCGCATGACGGCGATCTCCGCGGTCACGCTGGCGGGAACGGAGACGCTCGCGGCCTGTCTTACGGGCATGGGTAGGGCCAAATACGCCGCACGCTCCATGCTTGCCGCAGTCACGGCCAAGGCGGCGGTGCAGGCGGTGCTCGTCCCGAGGCCCATGTTCGGCATCGGCGGCGCGGCAATTGCGGCCGATCTCTGCTTTTTGATTGCTTTTTTTATGGATTTGTATTATACTGTAAAAAAACCCAAGGAGAAAGCATATGATCACGGTCGTGAGTCTCGGAACAGAGCGCGGGCAGCTGACCCTCGCGGGGTCGCGGGCACTGAGGGAAGCGGACGAGGTGCTCGTGCGCACGGTATCGGCCCCTTCCTCAAAGACGCTTGACGACGAGCACATCCCCTATACCTCCCTCGATTTTCTCTATGAGCACTGCCGCACCTACGACACCCTGACGCGGCGCACCGTGCGCGAGGTCCGTTCCCGTGCGAGAGGGGGGAGGAAGGTGGCCTACTGCGTGGACGGGGGCGTCTTCGAGGATGCCGCCGCGCGCGTGTTGCTCTCCAAGAAGACGGTGAAATACATCGACGGGCCCTCCAAAGCGGCCCGCCTTGCCGCGTTTGCGAGGCTGGAGGGCTACACCGCCCTCTCGGCCTTTTCCCTCCGCGAGACAAAGCCCGCCCTGCCCCTCGTCGTCTACGATCTGACGGAAGACAATGCGGGCGACGTCAAGCTGTATCTCACGGAAAGATTCGGCGACGAGGCCCCCGCGCTGCTTGCGGCAAAGGAGGGGGTACTCCCCCTGCCCTTATATGAAATCGACCGCCATCCCTTGGACATGGGTGGGGGCTTGGTGGTCTTCGACCTCCCGCTGCTCGAAAAAAAGCGCTTTGATTTCGAGGATTTTGTCGCCATTTTAAGGCGCCTGCGCGCTCCCGACGGGTGCCCGTGGGACCGGGTGCAGACGCATGAGAGCATCCGCATCAACTGCATCGAGGAGGCCTACGAGCTCGTGGATGCCATCGATAAAGAGGACGTCGGCCACATGCTCGAGGAGACGGGCGACGTCTTGATGCAGGCCGTCTTCCACGCCCTCATCGAGGAGGAGCGCGGGGGATTCACCGTGGGGGACATGATCACGGCCGTCTCGGAAAAGCTCATCACCCGCCACACGCACATCTTCGGGCAGGACAAGGCCGAAGGCGCCGAGGGTGCGCTCTCCGTCTGGGAGAAGAACAAGATGAAGGAGAAGCACCAGACGACTTTCTCGGACGCCGTTAACGACGTGCCCGAAGTCTTCCCCGCCCTTCTCCGCGCCCAAAAGATCGCAAAGCGCATGCAAAAGGGGGGCTGGGACGCCGCGACGATCGAGAATTTCGAGAGAAAGTTCCGCGAGGAATACGCCGAGCTCATGGAGGCCTTCCGCGCGGGGGATGCCGCCCATATCTCCGAGGAGCTTGGCGACGTGCTCTTCTGCACCGTGGAGCTCGGGCGCGCGGTGGGCGGCGATTGTGAACAGGCTCTGCTCGATACCGTGAAGAAGATGCAGGCCCGCTATACCGCCTATGAGGCGCTGGTGCGTGCCGACGGGAAGGACGTGAACGCCCTCACGAAGGAGGAGCGCGACGCCTATTATGAGAGGGCAAAACATGCTTTCTGAGTTCTCTGTTGCGGGCATGGTATGCCCCAATAACGTCTTCCTCGCGCCGATGGCGGGATACACCAACTATCCCTTCCGCACGATGTGCGAGGGTTTGGGCGCGGGGCTGGCCTTCACGGAGATGGTGAGCGCCAAGGGGCTGCACTACGGGAACGAGGAGACCCGCCTGCTGCTTTACCACGGGCCCCAAACGGCTGCGCCCGCCGCAGAAAAGCCGCACCGCCCGATCGCCGCGCAGATCTTCGGGAGCGACCCGGACATCATGCGGGAGGCCTGCGAGAGCGAAGAGCTCGGGGATTTCGACCTCATCGACATCAACATGGGCTGCCCCATGCCCAAGGTCACCCGCAACGGGGAGGGGAGTGCCCTCATGGACAACATGCCCCTTGCCGAGAAGATCGTGGCCGCCTGCGCAAAGAGCGGTAAGCGCATTTCCGTAAAATTCCGCACGGGCGTCGTGCCCGCGCGCAAGGTCACCCGCGAGTTCGCCAAGATGTGCGAGGGGGCGGGCGCCTCCATGATCACCGTCCACGGCAGAACGGCAGACAAGATCTACGCGGGCCCCTGCGACTTCGAGGAGATCGCCGCGGCCAAGGAGGCCGTCTCCATCCCCGTCGTCGCGAACGGGGGCGTCTGGAACAGGAAGGATGCAGATAAGATATTGAAAATGACGGGCGCCGACGCGGTCATGGTGGCCCGTGCCGCGCTCTATGACCCGCGCGTGTTCGCGGAACTCTGCGGCGGGGAGCGCCCTCCCTTGCTGCCGATCTTTTTGCGCCAGCTCCATGAGACGGAGGAACTCTACGGCCCGCGGTTCGCGCTCGTGTTCATGCGCAAGATGGCGGCGTTTTACATCAAGGGCACGCACGGGGCGGCCGCATACAAGCGGCGTCTCTTTGAAGCGCAGACGACGGCGGAAGTGGAGGCCCTCGCGCGCGAAATTTGGCAATAATTTGCATTTCGGGGGCAAAAAATGCCGCCCGCGGGGCAATTTGCCGCATAATTTCAGAAATTTTTTCCAAAACCGTTGTCCAAACGGTTTACTTTTTTCTTTCCGTGTGTTATAATGACCCTGTCTCGCGCGCGTGCGCGCGTTTATTACAATAGTAAACGGTAAACATAGTTGACGTGGGGCAAGCTTGATAAACAGACCAAGCGTTCTAATTACGTCATGCTGACCGCGCGAGGCTTCTATTGGTATTCTAAGCGCGACACGAGCCAAAGGCGAAGTAACGTAGTTGAAGCATCACCGCAGTCTTAAAATAAGGTGACCCTTCGACAGAGCTCAACATGACGTTATTGGGAGTGCTTTGGGCGCTCACACGATGCCTGGTCGTAGTAAGATTCCTTCGCGGATGGGCAATTCGGTGAAAATCATACTTGTTCGGCTCAGAATGACGCTTCGATTGGGCCCTGTCGAGCAGAATGACGCTCGGGTCGGATAGGGGCGCAAAGTTCTTTTCAGTGATCATCTTAATATCGCAATACAAGGAGTTTTTTATGTCAGAGAAAGTAGAAGCTGCCTACGGGGCAGAACAGATCCAAGTCCTCGATGGGCTCGAACATATCCGCAAGCGCCCCGGTATGTATATCAGTTCTACCGACGAAAAGGGCCTTCACCATCTCGTCTCCGAGGTCGTCGATAACTCCATCGACGAGGCCCTCGCGGGCTACTGTGACCGCGTAGACGTCACCGTAAACGCCGACGGAAGCTGTACCGTCATCGACAACGGCCGCGGCATCCCCACCGAGATCCACCCCAAGGAGGGCATCTCCACCGTCGAGGTCGTCTTCACCAAGGTCAACGCGGGCGGCAAGTTCGGCGGCGACTCGGGCTATAAGGTCTCGTCGGGCCTCCACGGCGTCGGCGTCAAGGCCGTCAATGCCCTCTCAGAATGGCTGGAAGTCGAGGTCTCCCAAAACGGCCACATCTATAAGCAGGTCTACAACCGCGGCGTGCCCCAGCGCGAGCTGCACATCATCGGCGATACCGACGGGACGGGCACCAAGGTGACTTTCTTCCCCGACGCCGAGATCTTCGAGACCACCGTCTTCAAATACGATATCCTACGCGTGCGCCTCAAAGAGCTCGCCTTCCTCAACAAGGGCCTCACGATCACGCTCACAGACAAGCGCGAGGGCAAGGAGCGGACAGATACCTTCTTCTACGAGGGCGGCATCCGTGAGCTCGTGGAGGAGCTCAACAAGGGGCAGGAGACGCTGTTCGAGACCCCCCTCTACTTCGAGGCACAGGACGGCACCACCGTCTGCGAGATCGCCCTTCAATACAACGAGAGCTACAACGAGGTCATCTACTCCTACGCCAACAACGTCAACACCATCGACGGCGGCACCCACGTCGAGGGCCTCAAACTCGCCCTCACCAAGGTCATCAACGACGCAGGCCGCAAGCTCAACATCTTAAAGGACAGCGACAAGCTCACGGGCGAGGACGTGCGCGAGGGCATCACGGCCGTCGTCTCCGTCAAGCTCGAAGACGCGCAGTTCGAATCGCAGACCAAGGACAAACTCAACAACTCCTTCATCCGTCCCTTCGTCAACAAGGCCGTGGCCGACGAATTGGGCGAATACCTCGAGGAACACCCCTCCGAGGCGCGGGAGCTTGTGCTCCGCTGTATCACGGCGCAGAAGGCCCGTGACGCCGCCAGAAATGCCCGTGAACTCACGCGGCGCAAGGGGGTTTTAGAGAGTACTACCCTGCCCGGGAAACTCGCGGATTGCTCGGATAAACGCCCCGAGCTGTGCGAGATCTACATCGTCGAGGGTGACTCGGCAGGCGGCACGGCCAAACAGGGGCGCGACCGCAGGTTCCAGGCCATCCTGCCCCTCCGCGGCAAGATCCTGAACGTGGAGAAGGTGCGCCTCAACCGTGCCCTCGAGAACGCCGAGATCAAGGCCATGATCACCGCCTTCGGCTGCGGCATTTTGGACGATTTCGACGAGAGCAAGCTCCGCTACGACCGCATTATCTCTATGACAGATGCCGATGTCGACGGCGCGCACATCCGCATTCTTCTCCTCACCTTCCTCTTCCGCTACATGCGCCCGCTCATCGAGCACGGGCATGTCTACTCTGCCAAGCCGCCGCTCTACAAGGCGAGCGTGAAGGGCAAGGAGGACGTGTATCTCTACTCCGAGGAGGAGAAGACGCTCTTCGACGCGGCCAATAACAACAAGGTGGAGTATCAGCGCTACAAGGGCCTCGGGGAGATGTCTACCGAGCAGCTCTGGGACACGACGATGAACCCCGCCACGCGCACGCTCATCAAGGTCTCGATGGAGGACGCGGTGGAAGCGGACAAGATGTTCAACATCCTCATGGGCGAGAGCCCGGCTCTGAGGCGCCAGTTTATCGAAGAGAACGCCACGCTCGTGACCGATTTGGACATCTAAAAACCGCACGAAACCGTACCCTTTCGAGGGGAGGCGACCGAGCCCGTGTGAGCGACCCTTGGCGCCCCTGTAAGGGGAGCTCCGCCGTTGCCCTTTCGGCGGTGAGGGGTTTTGGGTGAGCGAACAAGGCATTTCCAAATCACGTCATGTTGAGCGTAGTCGACCGCGCGAGGTTTCTATTGGTATTCTAAGCGCGACACGAGCCGTAGGCGAAGTAAACATCACCTTATTAAGACTGCGGTGACCCTTCAACTACGTTCAGGGTGACGTAATTAGAACACTTGGACTTCGTATCGTCATTACGCCTCAAGATGACGCGCTTACCACCACCCCCCCCCGAGCGCTTTCCATGGGCCATGTCGCGGACATGGTACCCCCGCAGGCGGTCTCCATCCCATACCGTCCCCAAAAGAGAAAGCACCCGAACCCCTCAGAAAAAGGGGAAAAGGGTCTCTGAAAAAAAGCAAAAATCTGCAATTATGATCAGGAGTTTTATATGGCCAAAAGAGAAACAAGTCCCGAATTGACCGAAGAGTTCAAAAAGACGCTCGAGATGACCAAGATCCTCGACGTGGAGGTCAACGACGAGCTCAAACGCTCCTTCATCGCCTATGCCATGGCGGTCAATAAATCCCGCGCCATCCCCGACGTCCGCGACGGCCTCAAACCCGTCCACCGCCGCATCCTCTATGCCATGCACGAGATGGGCCTCTATAACGACAAGGCCTACCGCAAGTGCGCGCGTATCGTCGGTGACGTCATGGGTAAATTCCACCCGCACGGCGACAGTTCCGTCTATGACGCCCTCGTCCGCCTCGCGCAGGACTTCTCCATCAACTTCCCGCTCGTAGACGGCCACGGCAACTTCGGCTCTGTGGACGGCGACCCGCCCGCGGCCATGCGTTATACCGAGGCGCGCCTCACGAAACTCGCCGCCGAGATGCTCCGCGACCTCGACAAGGAGACGGTGGACTTCTTCCCCAACTTCGACGGCATCGAGATGGAGCCCGCGGTGCTCCCCGCCCGCTTCCCCAACCTGCTCGTCAACGGCTCCGACGGCATCGCCGTGGGCATGGCTACCAATATCCCGCCCCACAACCTCGCCGAGGTCATCGACGGCACCGTTGCCATGATCGACGATCCCGACATCACCGTCGACGAACTCATGGACTACATCCCCGCCCCCGATTTCCCCACGGGCGGCATCATCATGGGGAGGAGCGGCATCCGCAAGGCCTACCGCACGGGGCAGGGCAACATCGTCATCCGCTCCAAGTGCGAGATCGAAGAGCACGGCTCGGGCGCCAACGTGCGCTCCCGCATCGTCGTCACCGAGATCCCGTATCAGGTCAACAAGGCCCAGCTCATCGTGTCCATCGCGGACATGGTCAAGGATAAACGCATCGAGGGCATCTCGGACATCCGCGACGAGAGCGGCCGCGAAGGGCTCCGCATCGTCATCGAATGCAAGAAAGACGCCAACGCGCAGGTCGTCCTCAACACCCTCTTCCGCCATACCAACTTGCAAGTCTCGGACGGCATCATCCTCCTCGCACTCGTGGAGAACGGCACCGAGCCCAAGTATCTCACCCTCCGCGAGATCCTCTCCTACTATCTCGCCCACCAGAAGGAGGTCATCATCCGCCGCACGCGTTACGATCTCCAGAAGACGGAGGAGCGCGCACACATCGTGGAAGGGCTCGTCATCGCGCTCGCGAACATCGACGAAGTCATCCGCATCATCAAGGAATCCAAAGACAAGAACGAGGCTACGGCACGCCTCACGGAGGCCTTCGAGCTCTCCGAGAAACAGGCCAACGCCATCCTCGAAATGCGGCTCCAACGCCTCACCGCCCTCGAAGTGGAGAAGCTCCGCGCCGAACTCGAAGAATTGCGCGCCACCATCGCCGACCTCAAAGACATCCTTGCAAGCGAGGCCCGCGTCATGGCCATCATCCGCGCCGACCTTCTCGCCATCAAGGACAAATACCCCTCCGAGCGCAGGACGGAGGTCTCCGTGGACTACGGCGACATCGAGGACGAGGACCTTATCGACGAGGAGGACGTCGTCATCTCCATGACGCACGGCGGCTATGTCAAGCGCATCCCCCTTACCGAATACAAGGCCCAGCACCGCGGCGGCGTGGGGGTCACGGGGCACAAGACGAAGGAGGAAGATTTCATCGAGCAGATGTTCGTGTGCTCCACGCACCACAACATCCTCTTCTTCTCCAACTTCGGCAAGGTGTACGCCATGAAGGGCTACATGATCCCCGAGGCCAACAAGCAGGCCCGCGGGCGCGCTATCGTAAATCTTCTGCAGATCTCGGCAGGGGAGAAGATCGCGGCCATTCTGCCCGTCTATGAGAACGGCACGGGCTTCCTCGTCATGGCCACCAAGAAGGGCCTCATCAAGAAGACGGCGACGAGCGAATTCGAGCGCATCATGAAGAACGGCAAGATCGCCATCAAGATCGCCGAGGGCGACGAGCTCATCGCGGTGCAGTTCACGACGGGGAGCGACCAGATCATGATCGCCTCGCACTCGGGCAAGTGCATCCGTTTCAGCGAGACGGACGTCCGCCCGATGGGCCGCGGCACGATGGGCGTGAGGGGCATCACGCTGGCGGAAGACGACGTCGTCACGGACATGCTGGTGCTCCGCGAGGGCTTCGACATCCTCACCGTGTCCGAACTCGGCTACGGCAAGCGCTCCGATCCCGAGGAATACCGCCTGCAATCGCGCGGCGGCAAGGGCATCAAGGCGGGCGTCTTCAACGAGAAGACGGGCGCGCTCGTCAACATGAAACTCGCGAGCGACCTCTATGACGTCATGCTCGTGACTTCGGCGGGCATCGTCATCCGCATGCACCTCGAGGCCATCTCCAAGATCGGCAGGGCGACGCGCGGCGTAAGGCTGATGAACGTGCGCGAGGGCATCGTGGCGACGGTCGCGGTCACGGACAAAGACGAAGAGGCCGAAGTCGAAGCGCCCGAGGAGACGGCGGCGGACCTCGCCCCCGAGGATCTCGTGGAGAGCGCGGAAGACATGGCCGAGGAGGCCCGTGAGGCGGCGGCAGAAGCGGAGGCACCCATGCCCGAGGATGACCCCTCGGAAACGGCCTCCGAGGACGATCCCGACGACGAATGAGAACCGCAAAAGCAATAGAAAGCTAACGGAAACCTAATAAAAATTTAACGAAAGATCGATATCACAAGGGATCATATAAAAAATTATCATACAACAAAAGCCCTCTCGCCCGAGAGGGCATTGTCATACACAAGGCCCCCTCCATGGGAGGGGGGTAGGGGGGTGGGGTGGCGACGAGGCCCGTGTATACGCCCCCTTGGCGCCCCTGTAAGGGGAGCTGGCCCGCGCCCTTGCGGGACTGAGGGATTTCGATTGACGATGCGGCTCAATCAAAGCGTCATTCTGAGCCAGCAGAGCACGAATGAGAGCGAATTGCTCATCCGCGAAGAATCTTGTTACGACCAAGTATCGTGTGAGCGACCAAAGCATTCCAATCACGTCATGCTGAGCCTGTCGAAGCATCACCTTATTATAAAACTGCGGTGACCCTTCGACCTTGCTACTTCGCGCGGGGCGCTCGTGTCGATTTTAGTAGCACAAATAGAAGCCTCAATCGGACAGGGTGACGTAATAGAGCGCATGGTCTGTTCCTCAAGCACCGTGAGGAGCGACGGGGAAACCCTTCTCTCGCGTCTCATCGCGGGCATGGTACCCACGCATGCGGTCTGATTGTCCGCCGGGTCATTTCACGGGCTTGATCTTGACGGCGCCGCACAAAACTTCCGCATAGGAATAGGAAGTCTTGCCGAGGAAGCCCTCGTCGTTGGGGCGCACGGTGAAGAGGGCGGGGTAGACACCGGAGAGTTCGCCGCAGAATTTGAGGACCTTGTTGCGGCCGAGGTTGACGGTGACGTCCACCTGTTTTTGGAAATAATCTGCAATGGTCTGTTTGATGTGGGCAATATCCGTTTTTGGCTTGATCATGTTCGGATTATTGCCCCCGCCCGCACTTTTTATTCCCCGCCACGGTAGGAGCGGGGCGCGACAGGGCTCGTGCAAGCGACCCCTTGGCGCCCCTGTAAGGGGAGCTCCGCCGATGCCCTTTCGGCGGTGAGGGGTTTCAAACGCGACCGAGCTCATTCTAAGCGTCATTCTGCCCGACCGAGGCTTCTGATTGTGCTACTAAGGTCGACACGAGCGCGTAGCGCGAAGTAGCCGCATGGGCATGAGTTTAAGCGAATTGTTCATCCGCGAAGAATCTTGTAACGCCCAAGCTCGTGTAAGCGAACCCTTGCCTTCCCTTCTGGGGAAGGTGCCCGTAGGGCGGATGAGGCCTCATCAGTCTCGCCTTGCTCGACAGCTTCCCCAGAGGGGAAGCCGAGAAACCCTTTCGGCGCACAGGGGCAGTGCGCCACTTTCCCTTACAGGGACAGCAAGGGGCTTTTGCGTTTCATCGCGAACATGGTACCCACGTCAAGTATCTTCTCCCCTGATTATTCCTCGATGAGGTCGTCGAGGGAGACGTCGTAGAGCTTGGCGAGCTTGATGAAATTCTGCAACGTCGGCACCGTCAGCCCCCGCTCGTAGGCGTGATAGGATTGGTATGTGATGCCAAGTTGCTTTGCCACATCTTTCAAAGTGTAGCCATATTGTTCGCGCAGAGCCTTCAAATTTTCCGCCAAATTATATAATTCTTTCATATTTTTTCTCCGTAATTACTTGACATTATGCAGTTTGAAACTGTATAATTGAAGAAATTCAGTCTTGAACTGAATTCAAAGGAGAAAAACATATGCTTTGTCCCGATTGCGGCAGGCAGGTTCCGAACAATTCGTACACCTGTCCTCATTGCGGCTGTGTTCTCACGTCCGCCCCGCGGGAGACGATGCCCGTGCCGTACAGTCCTCCGGGCCCGCCGGCCAACGGCTACGGTTATCCGCCCCCTCCCGCCCCGTATCCCCAACCTTACGCGCCCGCTCCGTATGGCGGCTGGCAACAGGGACAAGCGCCCTATGCGTCCCCTGAATATCCGCCGTATGCCCCGCCTCCCCAAGATCCCTATGGCAGGGGGCAATATCCGCCTCCTCCCGGGTATTACCCTCCCTATCCGAGACGGCGCGTGCCGGAGGGGCCGAAGGAGGAATTTCACACGTACCCTTCCGATTATACGGCCGGCGCGTTTGCAAATTTCTTCGTAGGGCTGCTGTGTCTGCTTGTCTCCATCATCACGGTCGGGATCTTCTATCCGGCCATGACCTGTTGGAAGACCCGCTGGCAATACAAGCACACCTTCATCCACGGCAGAAAGCTCACATTTGACGGAAAGGGGATCCAGTTGTTTGGGAAATGGCTGCTATGGATCCTGCTCACGGTCGTGACGGTGGGCATCTACGGCGTCTTCGTCCTTCCCGTCGCGCAGGAGAAGTGGTTTGCGAAGCACACGCACTTTGCAGACACCAAGGAAATAAAGGAGGACGCGTCCTATTTCGATGGCGGCGTGTTCGAATTGTTCGGTTTGCATCTCATCACGGGGCTCGTGACGATCATCACGCTCGGGTTTGGGTATTATTGGGCACATTGCTACACCGAGCGTTGGTATCAAGAACACACCGTCGTGGACGGTTGCCGTCTCTTCTTTGACGGGAAGGGGTTGGAATTCTTCGGCAAGTGCATCTGCTGGATACTCCTCACCATCATCACGCTCGGCATCTTCTCCTTCTGGCAGGCAGTGAAGATGCAGAAGTGGACCGTGCAACACATCCACACGAATGACTTTGCCAAGTTGCCGCGCATGAGAAACGCGGCGGCAGAGAGGGCCGGGAGGGAAGTCACCGAGACGGGATACGTCGTCGAGGACCGCCGCGGCCGTTCCAGATAGAAAGAAGGCATCTTTTTGAAAAAAAGCAGCTCCTGCATGTACGCAGGGGCTGTTTTTCATGTGATCTTGGGGCTCGGTCGCGGACATGGTACCCACAAACGAAGTCCGCGGTGGTGGTATACTGTCATACCGAGGCCCCATGAGGGGCTGAGTGTATCCCCTCAAACGAAGTCCGACCCTCATACCGAGGGCGTAAGCCCGAGCGTCATTCTGAGCCGCAACGGTTTGGATTAGAGCGACCTGCTCATCCGCGAAGAATCTTGCTACGCCCAAGCCCGTGTGAACGACCAAGGCATTCCAAAATAACGTCATGCTGAGCTCCGTCGAAGCATCACCTTATTATAAAACTGCGGTGACCCTTCGACTAACGCTACTTCGCCTTGGGCTCGTGTCGCGCTTGGAATCACAAATAGAAGCCTCGCGCGGTCAGCATGACGTAATATAACGCATGGTCTCTTCCCCAAACAGTCGGACTTCGTTCTTCGGGATCCTTCGGGGACAGCCGTGTTGGACTTCGTATCATCGTTGCGCCTCAGGATGACGCGTTTACCACCACACGGACTTCTTATGAGGGGACCATGTCTGCGCCAAAGCACAATCCGAGCGTCATTCTGAGCCGATAAAGTACGAATGAGAGCGAACCGCCCATCCGCGAAGAATCTTGCTACGCCCAAGCATGAGTTTCAACAAACATCGGACTTCGTTCTTCGGGATCCTTCGGGGACAGCCGTCTCGGACTTCGTATCATCGTTGCGCCTCAGGATGACGCGCTTCCCACCGCGGACTTCGTATGAGGGATCGACGGGCAATGCCCTTCTCGGTTCCCCCCGCGAACGCGGAAGTGGCGCACTGTCTCTGTGCGCCGAAAGGGTTAATAAAAGGGTTTCTATATGATAAAACGCAACGGCTTTACGCGATCATTTTCTTCCAGATCTGCTCGAATTCCTCTTCCGTGTGGAGGAGCTCGTCGGCGAGGTCCTTCACGTCCTCATCCGCGTAGTCGTCGCTCATCTCCCCGATCGTCGTTCTGAGAGCCGTCACGCCCATCACCGTCCCCTGCACCATCATCTCCGCAATGTGCGCGCTCGAATCGTCTTTCATCGTGTTCATCTTGATCCCGCCCCACATCATGGCCTTCTTGATGGGCCCGGGGTTTTTGAGCTCGATCGCCCGCTCCCGCGCCAAAAGAGCCGCCTTGCCTGCAATACGTTCATACTCCTCGTGTTGCCGCAAAAGTTCCTCTTTGATCTTTTCGTCGTCCGTCTCGGGCAGGATGTCCGAAATGGACTGCTTCGCATACTCACAGTTGCGGTGTACTTCCGCCAAAACTTCTTCGCTTTTCTTAAAATCCATACTCACTCCTTTGTGCTGTCAGTTTGGGAAAATTTTTGATATTCTATGCAAAAGCGCTTGACTTTTCCGTGCGGCATGTGGTAAATTAAACTATGAGCCGCTAAGGTCGGGCACAAAGCATCCTGCAAAAGTGGGTCGCCCCGTCATTGCCTTGCGAGACCGGGAAGAGGAGGTAAAAGCGAGTATGTACGCAATCATTGCAAACGGCGGAAAACAGTATAAGGTTTCCGAGGGCGACGTCGTCAAAGTTGAGAAGCTCAACGCGGAAGTCGGCGCCCAAGTGGAATTCGACGTCGTCATGGTCGCGGACGAGGGCAACGTCACCGTTGGCGAAGCCGCAAAGTCCGCCAAAGTGACCGCCACCGTCCAAGCACAGGATAAGTTCAGAAAGATCATCGTCTTTAAGTACAAGTCCAAGAAGAACGAGCGTAAAAAGCAGGGCCATCGTCAGCCCTTCACCGCGGTGAAGATCGAAAAGATCACCGTTTGAAGCGTCACGGGAACGTATCCCGAAAACAAAAAAGGAGAATGAATCATGTTTTTTATTGCATTATTCGCTCATAAAAAGGGAACCGGTTCCTCGCACAACGGCCGCGACTCCAATGCCAAACGCCTTGGTGTGAAGCGTCAGGACGGGCAATTCGTGCACGCGGGCAGCATCATCGTGCGCCAGAGAGGGACGAAGATCCACCCCGGCAACAACGTCGGCATCGGCGGGGACGACACCCTCTTTGCCTTGCAAGACGGCGTTGTGAAATTTGAGCGGAAGGGTAGAGACAAGAAGCAGGTAAGCATCCAGACTGCCGAATGATCGAAAGCAGGCCCGAGAGCCCGAAAT
>CANQJJ010000040.1 GCA_947624215.1 uncultured Clostridia bacterium | reverse complement strand
GACGATACCCCCGTGCATACCGCGCTCCGCGAGGCGCTTGCCAACTGCCTCGTCAACGCCGATTATTACGGGCGGCAAGGCATCGTGATCGTAAAGACAAAAGCGAATATCTCCTTCTCGAACCCGGGGAACTTCCGCCTTGACATCGAAGAAGCGAAGAGCGGTGGTGTCTCCGATCCGAGAAATTCAAGCCTTATCAAGATGTTTAACCTCATCAGCATCGGCGAACGGGCGGGAAGCGGCATCCCGAGCATCTATGCGGCGTGGCACAAATTGAGACTTCCGACGCCCACGCTTACAGAGCAATATGAACCCGAACGCTCGACGCTGACGCTCTCCATTGAAAAAGTGGCGATAAAAAGTGGCGATAAAAAAGTGGCGATAAAACGTGGCGATAAATCGGACACCATAAAAACAGGCATCCAAAAAAATCAAATCGTTCGATATTTGACCGACCATGCCGAAGCAAAGAGTTCCGATATCTCGACGCTGTTGGAGATTTCGCTATCCCGTGTGAAAGTGATCCTTTCCGAGATGATTTCAGACGGCATCGTCGTCGCAGAAGGAAATAATCGCAACCGCCGTTATCGGTTAAAGTCATAAAAAATTCTACAAAAGGCGCACCTGCGGGTGTGCCTTTCGAGTGAGTTTTTCTGATTACGCCGTCCTGTTCGTTTGCAATGGGGATATACACCATCTTCAGGGGAATGATCTTTCTGTATTTTTCACCAAGTTTATCGTAATATTTCAAAATGAGATCGACAAGTTCCGTATCGTTGCAACGCGCATCAAAGGTCCGCTGTTTTGCTTTTGGCGTCGTGGTTTCTGCGGTTTTAATGTTGGCGGGTGAGGGAGACGAGGCGGGCGACGGCGGCGGGGATGTCGCCCGTGTCCAGCTCCACGTCGCAGACCTCGCTGTTGCGGTATTCAAAGTCCAATGACATGATCCGCCGCGTCTTGTCGTCAATGTCGATGTCCCGCATGATGATGCTCTTGATCGCGTCCGCCTTGTCCCTGCGCGTGAACACCAGCATCGCCTTGCTCCTATATAGATTCTTGATCGTGATCGCCCCGCAGATGTCGATGGGGATGACGGCCACATGCCCGCGCGCCACGATGGGGTCGATGTCCTTCTCCGACGTCCCGAAATGGTAGCCGCTGTATACCGTCGTCTCGATGTAATTGCCCGCCTTCATCTCCGCGAGGAACTGTTTCTCCCCGATAAAGCGGTAGGCGCTCTCGTCCTCCGTCTTACGGCGGGGGCGGGTGGTGGACGTGAGCGGCTTCTCAAATCCCTCCAAGGCCGTCAGCCCGCTCGCGATCTCCGTCTTCGAAGAGCCCGACGGCCCCACGAGGCAAAGGACGCCTCCCTCCCCAAGGTTGGGGAAGGTCTCCGAGAAGGAATTGCGCACCATCTCGCAGAAGTGCAAAAAGTCGTCGTAGCTATTGACGGAGAGAAGCCCCGAGAGGCCCGTGTTCCACGGCTTGCGGAAGAGAACGGGATAGGCCGCCCGTGAGCTCGAGATGTTGTGCGCGCCGTCGTCGAGCATGATGTCGAGGGAGATGACGTCCTTTCTGGTCCCGATCATGATGTTCTGCTGGGGGATCTCGGGGAAGTCCTTCACGAGCCGCTCCGCACGCGCGCTCATGCAACACGCGGGAACGGCGGTGACGAAGAAGACGTCTGCGATCTCCGAGAGCTTCTTCACGAACTCCTGTGCGCCCGGGGTAATGGGCTGCGTGCGCACGAACTCGGGGTCGGAATAGAGGGCGATGCGCTCGTCGGCATGCCTGCCTGCGCCCCCCCAATAGGTGATCTCCTCGATCTTCATCGGCTCTTCGTCGGGATGGCGGCTGTTGATGATGGAGACGGCGTAGGAATTGCACTCATAAAGCGTATCGTCCACGTCGAGTCCCACACGGATCCTGTATTTTTTCATAATTTTACCTCTTTATCCCATTTTACCACATTCTGAGCGCTTTGTCAACTTGACATTTTATAGAAAATGTGATAGGATATACTACTAAACCAATTTCGGAGGAAGGCATGAAACCACCGAAAGACTACGACACCGACCTCTTCCAAATCAGCGGGCGCACGCTGTATGCGCTCAAAAACAAGGACTACGAGGGGGAAGTCACCGTCCCGCGCGGGGTGACGGCGATTTGGGAGAACGCCTTCGAAGATTGCACCGGGCTCGAGGGGGCCGTGCTCCCCATGGGGATAAAAAGTATCGGCCAAGGCGCGTTTACGGGCTGTGAAATGCTCAGCCGCGTCGAACTCCCCGAAACGCTGAAACTCATCGAGGCAGACGCCTTTGCGCACAGCGGCCTATCCGGGATCTCCGTTCCCGACAGCGTGGAGAAGCTCGGCGGGGGAGCCTTTGCCTATTGCGGCAGGCTTACGGAGGCAACGCTCGGGCGGGGCATCATGCGGATCGGCGCGGATACCTTCTTCTATTGCCCGCTCCTCCGCTTCGACATCCCCGATCTCGTCGTGGAAGTTGCGGACTGCGCTTTCGGCATGTGCCTGCAGCTCAAGGAGGTGCATGTCGGCAAGAATGTGCGCACGATCGGGCCGTTTGCCTTTCTCGGCTGCGACAACCTCGCCCGCATCACGGCAGATGAGCGCAATCCCGTCTACCTCGGCGGCGGCGAATGTCTCATCGAAAGGGGGACGGGCACGCTGATCGTGGGGGGCGCGGAGTGCGACATCCCCGCGGACGGCAGCGTGACCGCGATCGGCGCGGACGCCTTTACGGGCAGGTGCCGCAGGGTCTCTATCCCCGGCACGGTGAAAGCGATCGGGGCGCGGGCGTTCTCGGCATGCAGGGAGCTCGAAAAGATCGTGCTCGGCGGGGAGACCGAAACCATTGGAGAGGCCGCCTTCTACAACTGTGAAAAATTGAAAAACGTCTTCATCCCCAAGAGCGTGAAGAAGATGGGGCGGGATGCGTTCAAGGGGTGTCATTCTCTGACCATCACCTGCGAGGAGGGTACCATGTCCGAGGATTGGGCTCAGGATTGGAATCCCGACGGCCGTCCCGTTCTCTTTGCGAAGAGCTGAAATAGGGGACTTTGAGACGAAAGGCGCGGACGACGGGGCATGGACGAAGCTCGCTCCTTGCCTCCCCCCCTTATACCTGAGGGGGGAGGATGTCGCGTCAGCGACAGGTAGGGGGCGTCATTGTGTGCCGAAAGGGGTTCTCTCCTCACCCGCCCTACAGGCACCTTCCCCAAAGGGGAAGGCAAGGAGGCGCTCATACGAAGTCCGCGGTGGTGGTAAGCGCGTCATTCTGAGGCGGAATGACGATACGAAGTCCGACACGGCTGTCCCCGAAGGATCTCGAAGAACGAAGTCCGACTATCGCTCACACGGGCTTGGTCGTAGCAAGATTCTTCGCGGATGAGCAATTCGTTGAAACTCAAACCGTTGCGGCTCAGAATGACGCTTCGATTCGGCTTGGGCGGGCAAAATGACGCGCGCGGGGCGCCCTCTCAGGCTTGGGCGTATCCAAAACCCCTCACCGCCGAAAGGGCATCGGCGGAGCTCCCCTTACAGGGGCGCCAAGGGTTCGTTTACACGAGCTTGGTCGTAATAAGATTCTCGGAATGGACTCCGCTGGTCACTCCCCGCTTCACCGCTTACGGAGGGGGCATGTCCGAGATGAGACCTCACGGAATCACGATCCCGAAGCAAGGTTCCATAGCTAAACATAGTAAAAATCATAGATAAACATAGTAAAAATCATAGATAAACATAGATAAAATCAAGGGAGAAAAATATGTTCAAACAAGCACTCAAACTCATCAAAAAGTACGACCGCATCATCATCCACCGCCATGCGCATCCCGACGGGGACGCACTCGGCAGTCAGATGGGGCTCGCCGCGCTCATCAGGGACAACTTCCCCAAAAAAGAGGTCTACATGGTCGGCGACGTCGCTACCCGCCTTCCCTTCGTGGAGGTCACCTTCGACGAGATCCCCGACTCCTTTTATGAAAACGCGCTGGCCGTCGTATTGGACTGCGGCTCTTCCCATCTCATCTGCGACGACCGCTACAAACTCGCCGCCGCGACCCTCCGCTTCGACCACCACATCTACTGCGAGAAGATCTGCGGGCTCGACGTCATCGACAGCTCCTACGAGAGCGCATGCGGGCTCGTTGCCATGTTTGCAAAGGTGAACAAACTCAAACTTTCGGTGGCCTCGGCGACCGCCCTCTACATGGGCATGGTGACCGACAGCGGCCGCTTCGTGTTCGATTCCACCACCCCGCGCACCTTCGAGCTCGCGGCTTTTCTCCTCTCCCAGCCCATTGACCTCAACAAACTCTACTACGACCTCTACGCCGAGGACTTCGACAAGATCATCGAGCGTGCGGACAACATGCACAAGATCCAATTCACCCCCAACAGGGTGGCCTACATCTACACGACGCGCGAGGAACTGCCCGCGGGAGAGGATGCGGCGCCCACGTCCTCGGGCATGGTGGGGCTCATGCGCGACATCCGCGGCGTCTTCGTCTGGGTGAATTTCACCGAGGGGGACGACGGCGTGCACTGCGAGCTCAGGAGCAACCGCTACAACATCAATCCCGTGGCCGTCAAATACGGCGGCGGCGGGCATAAAAAGGCGAGCGGGTGCGTGGTCCCCGACAGGGAGACGGCCATGAAACTCCTCGAAGATCTCGACGAACTTGCAAGCGGGGAGGTGCAGGCATGAACGAACAGGTAAAATTGCAGATCCTGAATAAGATCAAGGAATACGACACGATCGTCATCTCGCGGCACATCCGCCCCGACGGCGACGCGGTGGGCTCCACCAAGGGCTTTACAAAACTGCTGCGCGACACCTTCCCCCAAAAACATATCTACCTCACCGACGACGACTTCTCCGACTACCTCGCCTTCTGCGGCGGGGAGGACGAGGTCCCGCCCGAGACGTATGCGGGGGCGCTGCTCATCGTCATCGACACGGGTACGCGCAAGCGCATCTCCAACCGCAACTACGCCCTCGCCAAGGAGATCGTCAAGATCGACCACCACATCGAGGCCGATCCCTATGGCGACATCAATTGGGTGGAGGACTTCCGCTCCTCCGCGTGCGAGATGATCGCCGATTTCTTCGTCACTTTCAAAGATGAGCTCTGCATGACGCCCGAGGCGGCCTCCTTCATCTACATGGGCATGGTGACCGACAGCGGCCGCTTCCGCTTCGAGGGAGTGACGGGGGAGACCATGCGCCTCGCGGGGGCACTGCTCGACTTCCACCCCGACACCGAGACCCTCTTTGCCCATCTCTACACCGAGGAGCCGTCGGCGTTCGCCCTCAAAGTGCACGTCTACGACAACCTCAAAATCACCCCCAACGGCGTGGCGTATATCTATATGGACAGGGCCGCGCAGGAGAAGTTCGGCCTCAATTTAGAGGGGGCGAGCAGCGTGGTGGGGGAACTCTCGGACATCCGCGGCAGTCTCATCTGGGTGGCCTTCATCGAGAACCTCGCCGAGGGCAACATCCGCGTGCGGCTCAGATCCCGCTATCTCGGCATCAATGACCTCGCCAAGCGGTACCATGGCGGCGGTCACGACATGGCGGCGGGGGCGACCGTCTTCTCGGAGGAGGAGATGTACGCACTCATCGAGGAGGCGGACGGCCTTCTCGGCGAATATAAATCCACGCATGAGGGGTGGCTATGAAGATCTTACTTACCAACGACGACGGCATCGAGGCCGAGGGCCTCAAATACCTCGTGGACTGGGCCAAGACGCTCGGCGAGGTGACCGTGTTCGCGCCCAAGTTCCAGCAGAGCGGCAAGAGCCATTCCATCGAGATCCACTCGACCTATGAGGTGACCCGCGTGGACTTTGACGGCGTGGAGGCCTACCGCGTGGATTCCACCCCCGCCGACTGTGTGCGGGTCGCCGTGCTCGGCATGAAAAAGCACTTCGACCTCGTCATCTCGGGCATCAACCGCGGGCCCAACTTGGGGGCGGATATCCACTACTCGGGCACCGTGGCGGCCTGCTTCGAGGCGGCGCTCCTCGGCATCAAGTCCATCGCCTTCTCGGCCGCGTTCGATACCTTCGATTGCGCGCTCAAAAACATCGGACGGGCCTATGACGAGATCGTGCGGCGGCGGCTCTTGGAACACGCCGAGATCGTCAACGTCAACTTCCCCGCCGAGGGAGACGAGATCCTCGTCACCAAGATGGGCCCCGCCATCTACTCAGACACCTTCGAATTCCTGCCCGACGGCACCGTGAAGCCCTGCCTCGTCTGCCTCTATGAGGGCACGCGGGACCTCACGCTCGATACCGACGCCACCATGACGGGGCACATCTCCATGACCCCGCTGCATACCGACCTCACCGATGCCGCGGCCTTTTTGATGGCAGAAAAGAGGGCGGGATGAGAATAGAGAAGCAGGTTTTGCGAATACTTTTTTGGGAGGAACAGGATGTGTACGGCAGTTGCATTTGAGGGCAAGCACCGCTACTTCGGCCGCAATCTCGACTTGGAGGGAGGATTCGGCGAGAGCGTCGTCATCACGCCCCGCAATCTGAAGATAAACTTCCGCCGCGAGGGGGCGATGGAGCGCCACTTTGCGATGATCGGCATGGCCATCGTGCAGGGCGGCATGCCCCTCTACTTTGACGCGATCAACGAGCACGGCCTCGGTATGGCGGGACTCAATTTCCCGAAGAGCGCCGTCTACAACGCAGACATGGTGGGGGTCTACAACGTCGCACCGTTCGAGATCATTCCCTTTGTGCTCGGGAAATGCAAGACGCTCGGGGAGGCGAGGAGCCTGCTTGAAAGGACCAACCTCGTAAACATTTCGTTCAGTGAACAGCTTCCGCTCACCCCGCTGCACTGGATGGTCTCAGACGGACGGGAGAGCCTCGTCGTGGAGCCGACGGCGGAGGGGTTGAAGCTGTATGAGAACAAGGCGGGCGTGATGACCAACGAGCCGCCCTTCCCCATGCAGCTCAACAGGCTCGCGGACTACATGTCGCTCACGCCCAATGAGCCCAAGGCGGCATTCGGGGCGGCGACGGCAACAAATTACAGCCGCGGCATGGGGAGCATCGGGCTTCCCGGGGACTTTGCCTCGGCGGGCCGGTTCGTGCGCGCCGCGTTCGTGCGGGAATTTCTGCTCACGGGCGACAAGGCGGAGGAGGACGTGAACGGATTTTTCCACATCTTGAAGAGCGTCGCCGTGCCCCGCGGGTGCATGTGCCTGAGGGCGGGCGTCTATGAGGAGACCATCTACTCCTGTTGCTGCGACCTCGACGAGGGGATCTACTTTTACACGACATACGAGAACCCCGCGATCCACGCCGTCAAACTGCATGCGATGGATTTGGAGGCCACCATGCCCGCAACCTACCCCCTGCAAACGTTGTTAGAAGTGAAGCTCGATAACTGAGAGGGCCCTGCACGATCGGCTCCTTGGCGCCCCTGTGAGGGGAGAGTACAGGTCCATCGCGAGCGTGCCCCCTCCATGGGAGGGGGGTAGGGGGGTGGGGTGGCGATCGAGCCCAATCAAGGCGTCATTCTGCCCGACCGAGGCTTCTGATTGCGCTACTAAGGTCGACACGAGCGCGTAGCGCGAAGTAGCCGAAATGGTTTGAATGAGAGCGACCTGCCCATCCGCGAAGGAATCTTACTACGACCAAGCCCGTGAGAGCGAATGTTTTCATTGGCATAAGCGGAAACTCCGAGATTCCTCGGCTACGCCTCGGAATGACGTGCTGACCAAGCTCGTATGAACGACCTCTTGCCTTCCCTTTTGGGGAAGGTGCCCGTAGGGCGGATGAGGGCGGATGAAGGAGGAGAAACCCTTTCGGCGCACAAGGACAGTGCGCCACTTTCCCTTACAGGGACAGCAAGAGGTCGCTCTCGATCAGTCTGCCCGTTTTTATCCAATCAAGAAAGCCGCCTGCAATCCGCAGGCGGCTATATGTTTCTCAATGTCTCTCAATCTTTCTCCAATTTTTCTCAATGTCTCCCAAAGCTATTTTTTGAGGGAGAGGTAGACCATGAGGACGGCGACGTCGGCGGGGGACACCCCCGAGATGCGCGCGGCCTGCCCCAAGTTCAGCGGGCGGATGCGGGCGAGCTTTTCCCGTGCCTCCAACCTCAGCCCGTCGAGGGCGGCGTAGTCGAGATCGGGCGGCAGAGGGGCCCCCTCCATGCGCTTCATCTCGGCAATTTCCGCCTCGCTCCGTTTCAGATATCCCGCATATTTGATCTCCGTCTCACAGCTCATGGCGATGTCGCGCGGGACGTCTTCTAAGACCCCGAAGGCCGTGCGGATGTCCTCGAGCGGGATGCCGCGGCGGATGAGATCGGCAAACGTCACCCCTGCCGTGAGCGGCGGCTGCCCATATCTTACGACCAGCTCGCTCGCAATTTTTTGGTCTGCGCGAAGCTCCAACGCAGACATGGTATGCCGCTTTATCGTCATACGCTGTAAGAATTTGGCATAGCGCTCCTCGCTCACGAGCCCTGCCGCGCGCCCGAGCTCGGTGAGCCGTTCGTCTGCGTTGTCCTGCCGTAATATGAGGCGGAACTCCGCGCGCGAGGTCATCATGCGGTAGGGTTCGTCGGTGCCCTTGGTCACGAGGTCGTCGATGAGCACGCCGATGTAGGCTTGGTCGCGGCCGAGGATAAGGGGCGGCTTGCCACGCAGCCCAAGCGAGGCATTGAGCCCTGCGATGAGCCCCTGCGCCGCGGCCTCTTCATACCCGCTCGTGCCGTTGATCTGCCCCGCCGTGTACAGCCCGCGCACCCGCTTGTATTCGAGGGTGGGGAGGAGGTCGAGGCTGTCGATGCAGTCATACTCGATCGCGTAGGCATAGCGCATGATCTCGCACCGTTCGAGCCCCGCGACGGAGCGGTAGACCTCCTTTTGCAGGTCGTGGGGGAGGGAGGTGGAGAGGCCCTGCACATAGACCTCGCGCGTGTCGGCGCCCTCGGGCTCCAAGAAGAGCTGGTGGCGCTCCTTCCCGGAAAAGCGCACGACTTTTGTCTCGATGGAGGGGCAATAGCGCGGGCCCGTCGAGCCGATCCCGCCGTTGTAGAGGGGGGCGCGGTCGAGGTTGTCGAGGATGAGTTTGTGGGTTACGGGGTTGGTGTAGGCGAGATGGCAGGGCGTCTGCTCATGCACCGCGGGGACGTCTTCATGCAAAAAGGAGAAGGGGTAAGTCTGCTCCCCGGGCTGTTCGGCAAGCACGGAGAAGTCCACCGTGCGGCCGTCGAGGCGTGCGGGCGTGCCCGTCTTGAAGCGCCTCACGGAGAAGCCGAGCCTGATGAGATCTTGGGTGAGCAGGGTGGCGCGTTCGAAGCCATTGGGGCCCGATTCGCGGACATGGGTACCCGTGATCGTGCGTGCACCCAAGTAAACGCCCGTGGCGATGACGACGGCGCGGCAGGAAATGATGCCGCCGTAAGCGGTCTGAACGCCCGTGACGCGGCCCTCTTCCACGAGGATCGAGGCGACCTCGCCCTGCAAAATGCGGAGGTTGTCCGTGTGCTCGAAGACGCGCTTCATCTCGGTGTGGTAGCGGTTCTTGTCCACCTGCGCGCGGAGGGACTGCACGGCCGCGCCCTTGCCCTCGTTGAGCATGCGGTATTGGAGGGCGCACTTGTCGGCGCAGACGCCCATTTCCCCGCCGAGGGCGTCGATCTCGCGCACCAAATGCCCCTTCGCCGTGCCGCCGACGGAGGGGTTGCAGGGCATGAAGCCGATGCTGTCGAGATTGAGGGTGACGACGACGGTATTCAGTCCCGTGCGCGCGAGCGCGAGTGCCGCTTCGGCTCCCGCATGCCCCGCGCCGATGACGACGGCGTCGCACGTCGTTTCATGAAAAGTTTGCATGATATTTTATCTCGGTGGGCCTGGGGGGTAGACTACGTACCAAGGCGTTCTAATAACGTCACCCTGAACGTAGTTGAAGGGTCACCTTATTATCGTTGTGGTAAGCGTAAAGCCTCCTTGCTGTCCCTGTAAGGGAAAGTACCCCGAGCATACAAGCACGTCATTCCGAGGCATAGCCGAGGAATCTCGGAGTTTCCACTTATATCAATGTAAGCGCATATCACTACGTTCGGAATGACGCTTTGATTGGGCCCCGTCGCCACCTCATCCGCCCTCATCCGCCCTACGGGCACCTTCCCCAAGGGGGAAGGCAAGGGGGCGCTCATACGAAGTCCGCGTGGTGGTAAGCGCGTCATCCTGAGCCGTAATGATGATACGAAGTCCGATGCGGCTGTCCCCGAAGGATCCCGAAGAACGGAGTCCGATGAAAAGCGCCTCCTTGGGGAGGAGCTGTCACATCGTGACTGAGGTGGGGTCTACAACTGTTTTTTCCATTTTTTATAATGCGGTGATGCTTCGACGGAGCTCAGCATGACGTAATTATAGCGCTTGCTCGCACGAGCTTGGTCGTAGTAAGATTCCTTCGCGGATGGGCAGTTCGCTCTCATACGTACTCTATCGGCTACTTCGCGCTACGCGCTCGTGTCGACCTTAGTAGCGCAATCAGAAGCCTCGGTCGGGCAGAATGACGCGCCGGTTGGGCTCGGTCGGGCAGAATGACGCTTTGGCTCCGTCGCTACGTCCCTCGCGCTCAATTCATTGGTTGATGCCGAGCTGGCGGAGAGCGTCTTTGGCGGGGGCGTAACCCATGGAGGCGGCACGGCGGAAGAGCGCGATCGCCTTCTCCCTGTCGGCCGCGACGCCCTGCCCGTTCAGGTAGCACACCCCCAAATTCGAGATGGCATTGGGGTAGCCCCTGTCGGCGGCACGCTGTAACCACTGCACTGCGAGCGGCAGATCCTGTTTACACCCCTGTCCCAAGAGGTACATCGTCCCGAGCATCTCCATGCACGCGGTGTCGCCGCGCACGGCGCCGTTTTGGAAATGGCCGAACGCATTGGCGTAGTCCTTCTGGATCCCCGTGCCGTTGAAGCAGGCCGCGCCGAGATTTCTCATTGCGACGACGTCCCCGGCCGCCGCCGCTTTTTCATACCAGCGGTGTGCCTCGGGGTAATTGACGGGCACGCCACGCCCGGTCTCGTAGAGGAATCCGACGTTGGTCATCGCCGCGGCATTCCCGAGTTCGGCGGCTTCGAGGTAGTACTTCATGGACATGGTATAGTCCTCCGACGTGCCCAAGCCGTTGGCGTAGAAATATCCGAGCTTGAAGAGCGGGATCGCGTCCTTCTTTTGCTCCTGCGCCGCGGCCGCCACCGCCTGCTCGTAATACGCCCGCGCCTTTTCGTAGTCGACGGGCACGCCGTAGCCATGCTCATAGAGTTCGCCGAGACGGGTCAGGGCGGGGGTATAGATGATAGCCGCCTGCTCATAGAGGGGGATGGCGTTCAAATAATCGTGCGCGGCATAGAGCTGTTCGGCCTGTGCGAAGGTATCCTCGGCCGCCGTCCAACTCTTCGCGAGGGCCTCGATCTCCTCCTGCACGGACTTCTCATATGCCGCGGTATATTCCTCTTTTGTGCCGAAATTTTGGCTGCCGCATTGCGGGCAGAACTTTGCCGTGTCGACGCACTCGGTGCCGCAGGCAAGACAGTATTTCATAGGATCCCTCCAAGAGTATTATTGCACATTTTCGCACTTCTTAGACATCATCGGTGGGTACCATGTCCGAGACATGGCTTTCCGCGGACTGTGTTTGAGGGGGACGGAGCATGGGCTACGACATGCAGACCAAGCGCTATAAATACGTCATGTTGAGCGTAGTCGAAACATCACCTTGTTTTTAAGACTGCGGTGACCCTTCGACGCAGCTACTTCGCCTTTGGCTCGTGTCGCGCTTGGAATCACAAATAGAAGTCTCGCGCGGTCAGCATGACGTATTTGGGAATGCCTTATTCGTTCACACAACACTCGGTCGTAGCAAGATTCCTTCGCGGATGAGCAGTTCGGTGAAAGTCATACTCGGTCGGCTCAGAATGACGCTTTGATTGAACTTGGACGCGGTGGTGGTAAGCGCGTCATCCTGAGGCGTAATGCCGATACGAAGTTCGATGCGGCTGTCCCCGAAGGATCCCGAAGTACGAAGTCCGACTATCGCTCACACGAGCTTGGTCGTAGCAAGATTCTTCGCGGATAAGCAATTCGCTCTATTTTTTCTTGGTCGGCTCAGAATGACGCTTTGATTGAACTTGGTCGGGCAGAATGACGCTTTGATTGGGCTTTGGTCGCAGACATGGTACCCTCAAACGAAGTCCGTGGTGTGGTAAGCGCGTCATCCTGAGGCGTAATGACGATACGAAGTCCGATGCGGCTGTCCCCGAAGGATCCCGAAGTACGAAGTCCGACTATCGCTCACACGAGCTTGGTCGTAGCAAGATTCTTCGCGGATAAGCAATTCGCTCTATTTTTTCTTGGTCGGCTCAGAATGACGCTTTGATTGAACTTGGGCGTAGCAAGATTCCTTCGCGGATGAGCAGTTCGGTGAAAGTCATACTCGGTCGGCTCAGAATGACGCTTCGATTGAACTTGGACGCGGTGGTGGTAAGCGCGTCATCCTGAGGCGTAATGACGATACGAAGTCCGATGCGGCTGTCCCCGAAGGATCCAGAAGTACGAAGTCCGACTATCGCTCACACGGGCTTTGGTCGCAGAAGAAACCCCTCACTGCTTCAAAACCACGCTCCGGATGTCGCTCACGTCCTTGGCGATCTTGTCGTTCACCTTCATCAGTTCTGCGATCTTGTCGTGCGCGTAGATGATCGTCGAATAGTGCATCCCGCCCATCTCTTGCCCGATGTTGACGAGCGGCATGGATAGCATGTCCCGCATCAGGTATGCACAGATCTGCCGTGCCCGCGCGATCTCCGCCTTCTTGTTCTTGCTCAGAAGTTCCTGCTGCGTGATGCCGTAGTGCGCACACGTCGCGCGGATGATGGCCCCGGGCGTCACTTCCCCCGGTTCGCTCACGTTGATGCTCTCCTGCAATGCCAGCGCCGCGAGTTCGAGCGAAATGGGCTGTTCATGCAGTTTGCTCGCAAAGATCACCGTGTTCAGCCGTCCCTCGAGGGTGCGCACGTTGTCGTCGTCCGTGCTCTTGATGAGAAAGGCCAAAACTTCGTCGGGCACGACGGCCTTGCGCTCATATGCCTTCTTTTTGAGGATGGCGATCTTGGTCTCGATGTCCGGCGGCTGCACGTCGGCGATGAGCCCCCCCTCAAAGCGCGTCCTGAGCCGTTCTTCGAGGAGCTTTAAGTCCTTCGCGGGGCAATCCGACGTGATGACGATCTGCTTGTTCTGGGAGAAGAGCTCGTTGAAGGTGTGGAAGAATTCCTCCTGCACGCCCGACTTTCCCGCCCAGAACTGCACGTCGTCGATGAGGAGCACGTCCACGTTGCGGTAGCGGCTGCGGAACCGCGCGATCTGCCCCTCCCCGCTGCGGGAGAGCGAATCGACGAACTCGTTCAAAAATTTCTCGCTCGTCGTGTAGAGCACTTTGAGGGAGGGTTTCTGCGAGGCGATCTCGTTGGCGATGGCCTGCAAGAGGTGGGTCTTGCCGAGCCCCGTCCCGCCGTAGATATAGAGGGGGTTGAAGTTCTCCCCCGGTGCGGACGCCACCGACTTGGCCGCCGCATAGACCAATCTGTTGGAGGTGCCCACGACGTAGGAATCGAAGGTAAAGCGTTTGTCCGTTTGGAGAGGGTTCTCCTCGAGGGCGTCGGGGAGCTCGTCGACGGTGTATTGCGAACTGCCCTCCACGAAGACGATGAAGTCGTTGAGCCCCACCTGCGCGGCGGCAATGGCCTCGCGGAGCTTGTCTGCATTGCGCATGACGATGCCCGCCCCCGTCTCCGAGGCCGCTTTGAGGACGATCTTCTTGTTGACAATGTCCGTAGCTTCGAGATTCTTGAAGTACGTTTCGAAGGTGATGTGCGTCACGAGTTTTTCCAGCCGCTCGCGGATCTTGTCCCACAGATATTCGAATTGTGCTTTTTCGGTCATTTTTCCCTCACAAACGCTTTCGCTTTTTCGCAGAATTTGCTATAATAGGTGTATACCCGCGGTAGCATGCGCCTATCGTGTCTCCATTATAATACAAAACCGTCCGAAAGAAAAGTAATTTTGCCGCCATGGTCGTAAAAAAGTTGACGCTCAAAAATTTTAGGAACTATGAGGAAGAGACCTTCGGGTTCGACGGGGGGCTCAATGTCCTCACGGGCAGGAACGCGCAGGGCAAGACCAACTGCGCCGAGGCCGTCTTCTACCTCTGCACGGGCGCCTCGCTCCGTATCCGCCACGACAGGCAGCTCATCCGCCGCGGGGCAGACTGTGCCCGCATCTATGCGGAGGCGGAGAGCAATTTCGGAAACTTCACCCTCGCCGCCAACATCCGCGAGAACTCCCGCGAGCTCTTCTTCAACGGGAACAAAGTGCGAAGGAGCGTGGACTTTTTGGGCAACATGAAGAGCGTGTTCTTCTCCCCGAGCGAACTCCGCCTCATCCAGGACGGCCCCGACGAGCGCAGGCGCTTTCTCAATCTCTCCATCTCGCAGACCTCGCGCGACTACGCCTCCGCCCTTCTCCGCTACGGCCGCATCCTCGAACAGCGCAACAACTTGTTGAAGGATCGCGACATGGGTGCCGTCTTTGAGACGCTTCCCGTCTGGGACGAACAGCTCGCGACGTATGCGGCCCGCATTGCCGTGGCGCGGCGGGAGTATCTCAAAGAGCTCTCGGCCTTGGCGGCGGACATCCACGCGGACCTCACCGACGGCGCGGAGACGCTCACCCTCGCCCCCGACAGGACTTACCGCGGCACGGAGGAGGAGGTACGGGAAAAGCTGCTCAAAGAGCTCGGCGAAAACTACGAGCGGGACGTGCGGCTTGGCTTTACGGCGGCGGGGCCGCACCGCGACGACATCAAGATCTGCATCGGCGGGACGGATGCGCGGGGGTATTGCTCGCAGGGGCAGGCGCGGACGGCGGCGCTCTCCATGAAACTCGCCGAGGTGGCGATCTTCACGCGGCTGGCGGGGGAAGCGCCCGTGCTCATCTTAGACGACGTCATGAGCGAACTCGATCTGCCGCGCAGAAAAAAATTGCTCGCGCGGGTGCGGGACCTGCAAGTCATCCTCACCTGCACGCATGCCGAGCGCGTTCTCTATGGCGCGCCGTGTAAAAAAATACGCATCCAAGGAGGAAAGATCGTATGAGGGCAGATCTGCACATGCACTCTGTCTGGTCCGACGGCCTGCACACCCCGTCCGAGCTCGCAAAGATGGCCAAGGCGGCGGGGCTGGAAATGTTTTCCGTCACAGATCACGACAACATGGGCGGCTCCGCGGAGGGGGCCGAAGCGGCGCGCAGGGAGGGCCTGCACTACGTCCGCGGCTGGGAGGTCTCGGCCTACCGAGGCACGGACAAGATCCATGTGCTCGGCTACGGCTGCCGGGAAGACGCTGCCTATGAAAAATTCCTCGCCGAACGGTTCGAGGGAGGGCGTATCCGTGCGGAAAAGATGGTCGCCCTCGCCAACGCCCACCTCGGGGTAAATGTCACGATGGACGACGTCGAGGCATACCATGTCCGAAAGACATCCCCTCTGCACACCATGCATGTGGTGCGCGCCTATGCGGAGAAGCTGGGGGCAGACCCCGGTCCGCTCTACGGGGAACTCTTCGCGCTCGGGGGCCCGGCCTTCGTCGCGGACTGCCGCCCGACGCCCTTCGAGGCCATCGAGGTCATCCATGCGACGGGGGGGATCGCCGTGCTCGCACACCCGGGGCGCATCTTCTGCCTCAGCGTGGAGGAGATGCTCGCGTGGCGCGCGGGAGATGAGCGGGAGCGGGAGAGATTGGACGCGATCGGCACGGCGCGGCGGGACAGCGTCATCGACGAACTCGCGGAAGCGGGCTTAGACGGCATAGAATGCACCTATACGCGGCATACTGTCACGGAGACGAGGGAGTTTTTGGCGTATACGGCGCGGAAGGGACTGTACGCCACGGGCGGTTCGGACTTCCATGCCGAGGGCTCGCGCAACGTGATCGGCCTGCCCCTGTTCGAGACGGACGGTGCGCTCACGAAGCTCCTCCTCGGGCTCGAAGGGAGCGTATGAAAGTTATGAAGATCGCGGCGCTCCTCCTTGCGGGGAGCTTTTTTTTGGGCGCTTGCGGCGGCGGGCGCGTGAGGCAGAATGTGACGGTGAACGGCATCGACGTGGGGGGCATGTCTGAAACGGAGGCTTTGGAACGCATCCGCGGGGGGCTTGAGAGGCTTCCTCTTTGCGTGGAGACGCCCGCGGGGGACTTCGCCCTCTCCATCGACTACGCGGATGACGCGGAGGAGGTCTTAAAACACGCCAAACGGGGAAAAAGTTACACGGTGACGGTGCGGCGGGAATGCGTTCTCTTGGAGCAGTTCGCAGACATGGTATGCCTCTTGAACGCCAAGGAGGGCAAAAACGCCGAGCTCGTGTTCGGCAAGGACGGCTTCACCTATGTGCACGAGCAGTGCGGGAGGGCATGCGACAAGCAAAAACTCATCGCATCGCTTACAAGGGCCTTGAAGGGCTCTGAGACGCGCGTGAGCCTTCCTGTGAGGGAGACCTCACCCGAGGTCACGGAAACGCTTCTGAGGGAACGTACGAGGCTTTTAGCGGCATTCACCACAAAGTATGACGAAAGCAACGTGGCGCGGAGCAAAAACATTGCCCTTGCAGCCTCGCGCATTGCGGGGACAACGGTGGGGAGCGGGGAGACGTTCTCCTTCAACGCCTGCGTGGGGGCGAGGACGCGGGAGAACGGGTTCGAGGAGGCGGCCGTGATCCGCGAGGGGGAGTTTGTGCGCGGGGTGGGGGGCGGCGTGTGCCAGGCGAGTTCCACGCTGTTCGGTGCGGCCCTCCGTGCGGGCATGCGGATAGAGGAGAGCCATCCGCACTCGCTGGCCGTCTCGTATGTGGCGCCCTCGCAGGACGCCATGGTCTCGGAGTGCAGCGACCTGAAATTCAGTAACCCCTGCCCGTATCCCGTGTATATTTTGGCGGAGGCGGCGGGGGGCGAGGTCACGTTTTATCTCTACGGGATGCCGGACGGGCGGCGGTATGAGGTGGAGAGCAGGGTGCTGTATAGGTTAGACCCGCCCTCGGTGAAGATCGTGGAGGGGAAGGAGAACAGGATCGTGCGCAAGGAGCGGGCGGGACTGTGCAGCGAGAGTTATTTGGCGGTGTATGAGGGGGACACGGCCGTCTCGCGGACTCTGATCAGGCGGGACACCTATGCCTGCGTGCAGGGCATCGAGGAGCGCGTCCCCGCACCCCCGACCCCCGGCGAGATCTTAGACGGCGAGGAAGACTTATAGCGGAGATGCTCGTGTAAACATTCCTTGGCGCCCCTGTAAGGGGAGCTGGCCCGCGTCCTTTGCGGGTCTGACCGATTGAGGTTTCTATTTGTGCTACTAAAATCGACACGAGCGCCCCGCGCGAAGTAGGGGTTTTCTTGCCTTCCCTTCTGGGGAAGGTGCCCCGTAAGGGGCGGATGAGGGCGGATGAGGAGGAGAAACCCTTTCGGCGCACAAGGGCAGTGCGCCACTTTCCCTTACAGGGACAGCAAGGGG
>CANQJJ010000039.1 GCA_947624215.1 uncultured Clostridia bacterium | reverse complement strand
ATTATAGCTTAGGCCTTGCAACTTTGAAAAGAGTATCTTCCGATATTCTTTTTAGGTCAATTACATTGTATCAGGAGGAAAAATATGGATAAGTGGGACGAACGCTTTATGGCGCTTACGGAAGAAGTGGGAAGCTGGGCAAGCTGTCTTCGGCGGAAGGTCGGCGCGATCATCGTGAAGGAGAGGCGCGTCATGACGACGGGCTACAACGGCGCTCCCACGGGGATCCGATCCTGCATCGAGCGCGGGGAGTGCCTTCGCATCAAGAACAACATCGAGAGCGGGACGCACGCGGAGCTTTGTTATGCGGCGCATGCGGAGCAGAATGCGCTCATCCAGGCGGCCAAATACGGCGTCAATATCGACGGCGCCACGCTCTATTGCACGCATCAGCCCTGCGTCATCTGCGCAAAAATGATCATCAACGCGGGCATCAAGCGGGTCGTCTACAAGGAGGGCTATCCAGACGAGTTCTCCATCCGCCTCTTCGATGAAGCGGGGACCGCGGTGGAAAAATTTGAATGAACGGGCGGATCGCCCAAAGGAGTTTGAAATGGCAAATCCCATTGTAACGTTTGAAATGCAAGACGGGCGAACATTCAAGGCAGAGCTTCTGCCCGAGGCGGCGCCCAATACCGTGAACAGTTTTCTTTCCCTTGTGAATAAGGGTTTTTACGACGGGCTCATCTTTCACCGCGTCATCGCCGGGTTCATGATCCAGGGAGGGGACCCGACGGGGACGGGAACGGGCGGTCCCGGATACCGCATCAAAGGCGAGTTCACAAGGAACGGGGTCAACAATCCTCTGAAACATGCGCGAGGAGTGCTGTCGATGGCGCGTGCCCAGCATCCCGATTCCGCGGGCTCTCAGTTCTTCATCATGCACGAAGACGGGTTTTTCCTCGACGGACAGTATGCCGCCTTCGGACGTGTGATCGAGGGGATGGACGTCGTAGACGAGATCGCGACGACTCCCACAGGCCGCATGGACAGGCCGCTCTCCGAACAGCGCATGAAGAGGGTCACGGCTGAAACTTTCGGCGTGGAGTATCCCGAGCCGGTAAAGCTGTAAAAAGAGAGAAATCTCCACTTTTGCGAGGTACTATGTCAGACAGAATATATTCTGAAAACCCCTTGAATACGCGTTACGCAAGCCGTGAAATGCTGGAAAACTTCGGTGATGCAAAGCGGTTTCGTCTTTGGAGAAAGCTGTGGGTCGCGCTCGCTGAGAGTGAAATGGAGCTCGGCCTTCCGATCACGCAGGAGCAGGTAGACGAATTGAAGGCGCATGAGGAGGATATCGACTTTGAAAGAGCGGATGCCTATGAGCGAGAGGTGCGGCACGATGTCATGGCGCACGTCAAGGCATACGGCGATGCCGCGCCCAAGGCCAAGGGCATCATCCATCTCGGCGCGACGAGCTGCTTCGTCGATTGCAATTCCGAGATCATGATCCTGCAAGACGGCCTGAAGATCCTCTTGAAGAAGCTCGTCAACGTCATGGACAAACTCAAAAATTTTGCCATGAAATACCGCGAACTTCCGACGCTCGGGTTTACGCATTTGCAGCCTGCCCAGCTCACGACGGTGGGCAAGCGCGCGACGCTGTGGCTACAAGACCTCATGCTCGACTACGAAAATCTCACTTCGTTGCTCTCGCGAGTGCGGCTGCGCGGCGTGAAGGGGACGACGGGCACGCAGGCAAGTTTTTTGGATCTGTTTGACGGAGACGGCGAGAAAGTCAAAGAGCTCGAGCGGCGCGTCGTTGAAAAGCTCGGATATTCCGTATCGGACGTCTATCCCGTTACGGGTCAGACATACCCCCGCAAATTTGATTATAATGTGCTCTGCGTGCTCTCGCAGATCGCCCAGAGCGCCTACAAATTCTCCAACGATATCCGCATTTTGCAGAGTATGAAGGAGATCGAGGAGCCGTTTGAAAAGAGCCAGATCGGGTCTTCCGCGATGGCTTATAAGCGCAATCCGATGCGCTCGGAGCGGATGGGAGGCCTGTGCCGCTATATGATCTCGCTTCCCGTGAACAGTGCGGTCACGGCTTCCACGCAGTGGTTCGAGCGCACGCTTGACGACTCGGCAAACCGTCGTATCGTCAATGCGCAGGCGTTCCTTACGGTCGACGCCATTCTCAATATTTACATGAATGTTGCCGAAAATCTCGTCGTGTACGAGAAAGTCATCGCAAAGCATGTAGAGGCCGAGTTGCCCTTCATGGCGACGGAAAACATCATCATGGAATGCGTGAAGGCGGGAGGGGACAGGCAACAGCTCCATGAGCGCATCCGCGTGCTTTCCCAAGAGGCGTGCGCGGCAGTGAAGCTGGAGGGAAAGGACAACGATCTTCTCGTCCGCATCGAAAGGGACGGGATGTTCTCCGCAGTCCGCGGGCGGCTTGCAGAGATCGTCGACGCGAAGAAGTTCATCGGCAGGGCCCCGGAACAGACGGAGGAATTCATCACGGAACAGATCCTTCCCATCCTTGCGCGCCACAGAGACTTGCTCGGTGCCACCGGAGAGGTGCGTGTATAGGCCTCAAAGTGTGGGGATACGGCATATTTTTGGCTTTTCATGGTATTATGCCACACATAATACCGTCAATGAATTGTAAAACTGCTTCTTGCGCAAACTTTTTTCATGCGCTATGAGAAGGTCTGTGTAGAAGTGGCTGCTAAATTTTTACGGGGCGGAGGGGTGCGGCCGACAATGCTCGTATGGTCCGACGGGAGGCGCTATCCCGTGGAACGTGTGATCTGTATTGATCGCGCTCCCTCGCTCGTGAGCGCTGTTTTGCCCATGCGATTTACTTGCATCATCTGTGGCAGGGAGAAGTATCTCTGGTTCGAACCTGAGAAAATGCGATGGTTTGTCGAACTTGCGCATCCGTAAATGAGAGCTTGGGTTTTGAAAAAAGTCCCGAAAATATCCAAAAACTTCTTGACGTATGTCTAAATATGATATATAATAAGAATGCACAGGGGAGTAGTTCAATGGTAGAGCAACGGTCTCCAAAACCGTCTGTTGCGTGTTCGAGTCGCGTCTCCCCTGCCACAAACGGCAGCCCGCTATTCGGGCTGCCGTTTGTATAAACGGAATCCATCGATGAGGACGGTCCCATGAACTTTTATGTTGTCCGCCATTGCAGTACCGAGTATAGCGAAAAGAAGATCTATTGCGGCAGCACCGACGCACCCTTGTCCGATCTCGGCAGGGTAGAGGCCGCGCAGCTGTCCGTCGCCGCAAAAAAATATGATTTCGATGTGATCATTTCGTCTCCGCTTCTGCGTGCACGCGAGACGGCGGAGGCGCTTTCCGTGGGGAAAGAGATCCCCGTTTTGTACGATGAGCGGCTCAGAGAGCGCGATTTCGGGGTCTTTGAGCAGACGAGCTGCGCCCGACCCGACGGACTTGCATGCCGTTACAGTTTTGTCAGGAAATATCCGGGCGGGGAATCCAATGCGCAGGTCGCGGCGCGCATCTATTTTTTCCTCGATGAGGTGAAGAAGGCCTATGCGGGGCGGAATGTCTGCCTTGTATCCCACGGAAGTGCTTGCAGGATCATCCGCAGCTACTTCAAGGAGATGTCGGACGAAGAATTTTATGCGTATTCCCAGCCCAACGGTTCCATCGAGGTTTACACATTGTAGGCATATCATGTCTGCGATCTGAATGTCGAAATAGTGCTGAGCAAAACTCTGATTTCGCACGTTTTATAGGAAAGAGGTAAAGATGAAACAAGTCACGCTGTATACCGACGGCGCCTGTTCGGGGAATCCCGGTGCGGGAGGATGGGGGTGTGTTCTGCTCTACGGGGAGCACCGCCTTGAACTCTCGGGCGGAGAAACGGAGACGACGAACAACAGAATGGAACTCATGGCCGTCATTATGGGGCTTGAGCGCTTAAAATATCCGTGCGAAGTGGCCGTCTACTCCGATTCCGCCTATACCGTCCGTGCCTTCGAGGAGGGATGGGTCTATGCCTGGGAGCGGCACGGCTGGCGCAAGGCCGACCGGAAGGCCGTTCTCAACGATGACTTGTGGAAGCGCCTCTTAAACCTGACGCGTACCCACCGCGTCACCTTTTACAAGGTGAAGGGACATGCCGACAATGAACTTAATAACCGTTGCGATGCACTTGCCCGCGGCGCGATCCCCAAACCGTCAACTGAGGGGGACAACTTATAATTCCCTCCCGCAAAGTATATACTGTACTATGGTGATGAATGTGAAAAAGGGTGTTTTTGCAGCCATCCACTTTTGTTTGCTTGCACTTGCCGTGGCGGGAACAGAGTTATTCATAGTATTATGTCTGACATACTTTCGTGAAACTTGGCAAGATTGGCTGTATTTGTCTGCTCTTATCGCCGGAAGCGTTCTCAACGCCGCTTTGGCCATTGTGGATATCGTTGCCTATCTCAAACGGCGTGAGACGCTTTATAAGGGATGCCTCACTTTGTATGCCATGTTTGTTCTGTTCCTCGGCATTTTTTATGCGCTCATCGCGACTGGGTTTTTGGAGATCGTCGGGGACGAAGAACGCTTGAAGGCATATTTAGAGCGTGCGGGCGGATGGATGGGGTTTGCCTTTACTTCGTTGCAATTTTTGCAGGTCGTCGTCCTTCCCATCCCGAGTACGGTGACGGTTGTCGCGGGTGCGGCGCTCTTCGGCCCGCTCACGGGAAGTCTTCTGAGCCTTCTCGGCATCATTGTCGGTTCGCTTGTCGCCTTTTGGGTCGGCAGGTATGCGGGCGCGAGGGTCGTGGCGTGGCTTATCGGCAAGGAGACGCTTGAAAAATGGCTGAGAAAAATCAAGGGGAAAGACAAGATCTTGCTGACGGCGATGTTTTTACTGCCCGTATTCCCCGATGACGTGCTCTGTTTTGTGGCGGGGATGTCCTCCATGTCGGTCTGGTACTTTCTCGGGGTCATCGCCGTCTCCCGCGTGCTTGCGATTTTTGCGACGAGCTACTCCATAACCCTCATTCCCTTCAATACGCCGTGGGGGATCGCGGTCTGGGCCGTGCTCATTACCCTCGTCGTCGTGCTGTTTGTGTTTCTCTATAAGAAGTCCGACGCCATTCTTGCGTGGTTCGAACGGAAATTCCACCGTGAAACGCGCGTGGAGGAGAAAAAAAAGAGGGGAGAATTTACCTTGGAGGTCGTGGGCCCGGACGGCGCTATCGTATCCAAGGGCGTCAAGCGGGATGGGGATCCCCCGCCCGAACAGAAAGACCGCTGAGCCGCAGAGAGACGTTCTCCTGCGGTTTTTTCGTCTATTTTTCGGCATTGCGAAAAAGGCTTGGAAAATGTTGTGAATGCGCTTGCTTTTTCCAAAAAGGTAGCGTATAATGATATTTGGTAAAAGTTGGTGTTTTTCACCGAAATGAGGTAAAAATGGACAAAATACAATTGCTCAGGGCAAGGCGGGAGGCCTTAAAAGCGGCAGGGAAGAACGTACGCGAAGAGATAAGCGCGCTCGCGGATGAGGACAGTTTTGTCGAACTCGCCGCATTTACCTTCTCCCAAGCCTTTTTTGGCGAAGATGCGAACGGAGAGGGAGTCGTGACGGGATTTGCCACGGTCGGAGGCTTTCCTTTCTATATCGTAGCACAAAATTACGAACAATTCGACGGCGGGCTGACCAAGGCCGGGTGCGAGAAGATCGCGAAGACGCTGGACGCCGCCGAAAAACAATGTACGCCCGTTATCTATCTCCTGCATTCGCACGGGGTGCGGGTCGGCGAAGGGGTACACGTTCTCGAGGGTATCGCCTCTCTTTTGCGGAAAGCGACGGCGCTCAAAGGGAGCGTCATGCAGTTTGCCATTGTGAACGGCGAAGTTTACGGCAGCAGTGCGGCGCTTGCATCCATCTGCGACGTGGTGATCTTCTTGAAGAACGGCGTGCTCTGCCCCAATTCCCCGCTCGTGCTCTCTGCAAAAGAGGGGAAAAATCTGACGCCCGGAGAGGTCGGGGGATACCGTGCCCTCACCAAGAGCGTTCTGCCCGCCGTGGAGGCCGAAGATATGAGGGATGCCGCTTCCGTGATCCTGCGCGTCTCCGATCTCGTAAAGATCGGTGAAACGGAGGCCGAACTCAACGAGCCCCTGCCTGCGCTCAACCAACATGCGGACGAAAAGACGCTTCGCTCGCTCATCGAGGACGGCATAGAGCTCGGCGCAGTGACCTATCCCGCCGTCAAGACCGTCTTGGGGCGGATAGGGGGGATCTCCGTTGCGGCGGTCCTCTTTGACAACGCGTCCCTTACGGAGGGCGCCGTCAAGAAGGTGAAGGCCTTTGCGGAGTTCGCCTGCTGTTACGGTCTTCCCTTTGTGACTTTTGTGGACGCGGCGGGGCCCGAGGCGAGCATGGCATGTGCAGACAGTGCACTCTTGAAGGAGATCGGGGAGTATCTCAAGATCCTCGATGCCATCGATACGGCCAAAGTCTCCGTCGTTACGGGGCGTGCCGTGGGACTTGCATACAGTCTGTTTGCGGCAAAATCCGCGGGGTTCGACTATACGTTTGCGCTCGCCACGGCAAAGATCTCCCTCTTCGAAGATCAAGCCGGTGCGGAGATCGAATTGGGCGAGAGAGGAGCTTCGGCGCTGTATGCCGAAGAGAATGCCGATCCGTTCAATGCGGCGCGCGGCGGGTACCTCGACGATATCGTTGAGCCGCAATTCCTGAAACAATATCTGATCGCGGCATTGGAGACGTTGAAATAACCATGGATATGTTATTGCTTGACAGTTGGTTCAAACTCGATCCCGGGGAAGGGGCCTTCTATGCCGTCTTCGGGTTCTTGTTTGTGTTTGTCGGGATCGCGCTCCTCATCGGCATCATCATACTGGTCGGCCTCATGATGACCAAGCTCGAGGCGAGGAGGGAGAAGCGCGAAAGGCAGGATGTTCCCCGCCCGGTCCCCGTTCACGGGCCGCAGGAGGGGCAGGCCGGAGAGGATGGCATCTCCCCCGAGACGGTGGCAGTCATCACGGCCGCAATTGCCGCCTGCCTGCGTGAAGAACGGCAGAAGTGCGAGTTCGTCGTCAGACGGATCAGAAAATTATAATGTGAGAATCATTCGGATAATAAGGAGAAATATATGCGCAATTTTATCATCACGGTAAACGGAAAGAGCTATGAAGTGGGCGTAGAGGAAGTCGGAGAGTCTGCCGCTTCCGCCCCCGCGAAACAGGAGGCTCCCAAGGCGGTGCCGCTTGCCGCAAAGCCCGCCGAGGCAAAGGGGACGAAGATGGTCGCGCCCTTTGCGGGGACCGTCAAGAATTTGCTTGTCGCCGACGGGGCTTCCGTCAAAAAGGACCAGCCCGTTCTCGTGCTCGAAGCCATGAAGATGGATAACGATATCACCGCCCCCTGCGACGGGACGGTCACGTTTATGGTCGCGAAAGGGGCCAACGTCGAGTCGGACGCCCTGCTTGCCGTCATTTCTTAAACGGAGAGGGCTATGGTAAAGAACTTACTCATTGATTTCGGAGAGATCTTCTCCAATCTGTGGGGCTCGATGGGGTTTTCGCAGGGGACATGGCAGAACTATGTGATGCTGCTCATTTCCTTTGTGTTGTTCTATCTTGCCGTGGTCAAGAAGTATGAGCCCATGTTGCTCCTGCCCATTGCCTTCGGTATGTTCCTCATCAACATCCCCGGTGCGGAGAGGGTCCTGTGGGGCACATATCCCGAAGGACTTCCCGAGGCGGAGCATACCTATGACGCCGTGGAGCCCGCATCCCGCGGCCTTCTTTGGTATCTCTATTACGGCGTCGATAAAGTCATTTATCCGCCGCTCATCTTCCTCGGGATCGGGGCAATGACGGATTTCGGCCCGCTCATCGCCAATCCCAAGAGCATGTTTATCGGTGCGGGCGCCCAGCTCGGCATCTTCATCGCGCTCATGGGGGCGGTATTGCTCGGGTTTACGGGTGCGGAAGCTGCGGCGATCGCCATCATCGGCGGTGCAGACGGCCCGACGGCCATCTACGTCGCAAAAATGCTCGCGGAGAATCTCGTGCCTACGATCGCCATCGCGGCATACTCCTACATGGCGCTCATCCCCGTCATCCAAAAGCCCATCATGCGGCTCTTGACGACGCCCAAGGAACGTGCCATCCGCATGAAACCGCTCCGCCGCGTCTCCAAGGCCGAAAAGATCATCTTTCCCATCGTCGTCACGCTCGTCGTCGGCATCCTTCTGCCCGACGCCATCCCGCTTCTCGGCATGCTCATGCTCGGCAATCTCTTCCGCGAATCGGGCGTGGTGGAGCGCCTTTCGTCGCAGGCGCAGAACGGGCTCATCAATACCGTCACCATCTTCCTCGGCGTTGCCGTGGGATGCAAGGCGAAGGGGGAGATCTTCCTCTCGCTCCAAACCATTTATATCATGCTCATCGGCGTGACCGCGTTCGTGTGCGGAACGGTCGGCGGCCTTCTCACCGCAAAGCTGATGTGCAAGCTCACCAAGGGACAGATCAATCCGCTCATCGGCTCGGCGGGTGTTTCGGCCGTCCCCATGGCGGCGAGGATCTCTGAAGACGTGGGAAGGGAGACCGATCCGTCCAACCACTTGCTCATGCACGCGATGGGGCCCAATGTTGCGGGCGTCATCGGGTCCGCGCTTGCCGCGGGTATGTTGCTTGCCTGCTTCGGCGGCTAAGAAAAGGAGAACGAATATGGCAAAAGTAATGATCATGGATACCATCCTCCGCGATGCGCACCAATCGCATGCGGCGACCAGAATGCGCACAGAGCAGATGCTCCCCGCTTTGGAAGCGCTCGACGATGTCGGCTATTATTCCCTCGAGGGATGGGGCGGCGCGACTTTCGATACCTGCATGCGCTTTTTGAACGAGGATCCGTGGGAGCGGCTGAGAACGCTCAGAAAATATCTCAAAAAGACGCCCATCCAGATGCTTCTCAGGGGACAGAATTTGCTCGGCTACCGCAACTATGCGGACGACCTCGTCGATAAAATGGTCGAGAAGTGTTATGAAAACGGCATCGGCGTCATCCGCGTCTTCGATGCGCTCAACGATCCCCGCAATCTCGAGGCTTCCATGAAAGCCATCAAGAAATACGGCGGCCAACTGCGCGCCTCCGATCCCAAGCGCGGCATCTGCGAGGCGGCCATCTCCTATACCTCTGGCCCTTCCTATACCATGGAATATTTCGTGGACCTTGCGAAGACGTATGAGAGCATGGGGGCGGACAATATCTGCATCAAGGATATGGCCAACCTTCTGTTGCCCTTCGACGCCTACGAACTCGTCACGGCGCTCCGCAAAGCGCTCCGTCCCGAGACCAAGATCCATCTGCACACGCACAACACGACGGGAACGGGCGACATGGTCAACCTCATGGCCATCCGCGCGGGCGTGGATATCGTGGACACGGCGCTCTCGCCGCTCGGGAACGGGACTTCCCAGCCCGCCACCGAACCGCTCGTTGCAACGCTCAGGGGGACGGAGTATGACACGGGCATCGACCTCGAAAAGCTCATTCCCATTGCCGAACACTTCAAAAAGGTCGCGGCAGAACTTGAAAAAGAGGGCTCGCTCAATCCCAAGGTGCGGCAGGTGGACGTCAATACGCTCATCTATCAGGTCCCCGGCGGCATGCTCTCCAATCTCATGAACCAGCTCAAAAAGGCGGGCAAGGAGGATAAACTTCCGGAGGTGCTCGCAGAGGTCCCCAATGTGAGAAGGGATTGCGGCTATCCGCCTCTCGTCACGCCGTCCTCCCAGATCGTGGGCACGCAGGCCGTGATGAATGTCATCATGGGCGAACGCTATAAGCAGGTCCCCAAGGAGACGCGCGACCTCTTTGCGGGCAAGTATGGGCGCGTTCCCATGCCTGTCAACGAGGAAGTGGCCGAGAAGGTCTTAAAGGGAGAGAAGCGCATCACATACCGTCCCGCCGATGACCTCGAGCCCGAATACGAAAAGCTCAAAGCCGAAGTGCTCGAAAAGGGGTATTACACGCAGGAGGAGGACGTTCTCTCCTATGCCTCTTTCCCCGAGGTCGCCGAGAAGTTTTTCAAGTGGAGAAAGGCCAAGAACGAAGGCATCGATACCGACCTCGCAAAGAGCGGCGTGTATCCCGTATAAACAGCCATGAACATTCAACCGACAAAGGATGCAGGATTTGAAAGCGAGGGACGGCCGTTCCTCGCTTCCGCATTGCAAAAAGCGGGACATCGCAGGAGGGGCCATGCGTAAGGTCGTCATCGGCGGGGGGGCCGCGGGGCTCATGGCGGCCTATGCCGCCGCGTCCAACGGGCATGAAGTCATCCTCCTTGAAAAGAACGAAAAACTCGGTAAGAAGATCTATATCACGGGGAAGGGCCGCTGCAATCTCACGAACGACTGTTGTCCCGAAGAGTTCTTGCAAAATGTCGTTCACGGCGGGAAATTTCTGACGGGCGCCATCTACCGTTTCCCGCCCGCGGAGACGATGCGGTTTTTTGAAGAGCACGGATTGCCGCTCAAAGTGGAGCGCGGGAAGCGCGTGTTTCCCGTTTCGGACCATGCGAGCGATGTGACAAAGACGTTGGAGCGCGCCTGCCGCGGGCAAGGCGTGGATATCAGGCTCAATTGCCCTGTTCTCGGGATCTCGGCAGAGGGCGGAAAGGTGGACGGCGTAGCGACAGCGGGCGGTTTTGTTCCTGCGGAGAATGCGATCGTCGCGACCGGCGGTCTCTCCTATCCCTCGACGGGTTCGACGGGGGACGGTTACAGTTTCGCCTTGAAGGCGGGTCATCTCGTCACGCCGCGCACGCCTTCTCTCGTCGGGATCGAGGCGGAGGGCGTCTCATCGGCGCAGGGCATCACGGTGAAGAACTGCACCATGACGGCCAAGCGAAAGGGTAAGGCGATCTTTTCCGAACGGGGGGAGCTCCTGTTTACCCATTACGGCGTCTCGGGGCCGCTCGTTTTGACTCTGTCGGCGCTTTTGACGGGGCAAAGCCTTGCGGACGTGACGTGTACGCTGGATTTCAAGCCTGCGCTTGACGAGAGAAAACTCGACGAGCGGCTTCTGAGAGATCTTTCCGAGCGCGCCAACGAGCAAATGAAAAATGTCATACGGGGACTGCTTCCCTCAGAGCTCGGTCTGCTCGTTCTGCGCAGGGCGGAGATCAGGGCGGATAAGCAGGCCAACGCGGTCACGCGCGAAGAGAGGAGACGCCTCGTGGATGCGCTCAAAAATTTCCCTCTGAAACTGACGGGGCTGCGCGGCTTCGAGGAGGCCGTCATAACGTCCGGCGGCGTTTCCCTCAAAGAGGTGGACCCCAAGACGATGCAGTCCAAACTCGTCCGCGGGCTGTTCTTTGCGGGGGAAGTCCTCGATGTCGACGCCTTCACGGGCGGGTTCAATCTGCAGATTGCCTTTTCCACGGGATATCTTGCGGGAAAAGGGGAGATATATGATGGTTTTGCGAAGTAGTATGCGTGACATAATTGCTTCATGGCATAGAATTCGGGCGAAATCATTTGACTTTTTCTGCGTGTTCCTGTATAATAAATAAGACGAGTTCCGGAGAGAAGAGAGGAGAATATGGTAGTTATTCGCGGCGCAACGACGGTCGGACATGATGACAAGGAAAGCATTCAAAGCGGGGTCGGAGAGCTTCTCGAACAGATCGTGAGCCGTAACTCTCTCCTTCGCGACGAGATCCTGAGTATCGTCTTCTCTTCCACTTCGGATATCCATTCGTATTACCCTGCCAAGGCGGCACGGGAAGCCGGGTTTTCGGGCTGTTCGCTCTTCTCGGCGCAGGAGCCGGACATCGAGGGCGGGCTTCCGCTTTGCATCCGCGTGATGCTCTTCGTCGAAAAAGATCTGACGCCGCACCATGTCTACCTGCACGAGGCGACCTCTCTCAGAAAGGATATCGTCGGCGTATACAATATCGCCATCGACGGCCCTGCCGGGAGCGGGAAATCCACCGTTGCAAGGGCACTTGCGCATGACTATCACATTTGCTACCTCGATACGGGTGCGATGTACCGTGCCTGTGCGCTCGCCGCGGTCGGGGCGGGCGTCGATGTGGAAGACGAGGTTGCCGTCTCCGAACTCATGCACAACGTAAAGTTGGAAGTGGTCTATGAGGCAGACGTGCAAAGGACCATCCTCAACGGGAAAGACGTCTCCGAGGAGATCAGAAGGCCCGAGGTCTCGATGGCGGCGTCTGCCATTTCAAAGCATCCGAGCGTCCGCATGCGCATGGTGGAAAAACAGCGGGAGATCGCTGCCCGCATGAGCTGTGTGCTCGACGGGCGCGACATCGGCACATTCGTCTTGCCGGACGCGGAATTCAAATTTTTCCTCACGGCGCGCCCCGAAGTGCGTGCAAAGCGGCGGTATGACGAGCTCACCGCAAAGGGGAACAAGGTGGACCTCAAAGCGTTGCAGGAGGAGATCCTCCGCCGCGACAAGCAGGATTCCACGCGTGCGGTCGCACCCCTCAGGATGGCCGAGGACGCCGTTCTCGTGGATACGTCGGACATGACGGTCGACGAGGTATTGGCCTATATCAAACACGCGATCCAGGAGAAAATATAATGGATAATGAGAAGGAAGAGGGGGAAGTGCCCGCAGGGGAAGCCCCCAAAAAGCTGACGAGGGCAGAGAAAAAGGCGCTGCGCAAGGAGAAGATCCGCCAAAAACGCGCGGCGCGCAATCTGCATGTGCGCCTCATTCCCGCAAACAAGAAGGGGTATCACATCAACCACTTCATGAATTTTTTGCGCGCCCTCTTCTATCCCATTCATTTTATCTTCTATCCATATAAATTACATGGGCACAAAAAGGTCGGCAAGGGCGCATATATCTATGTGGGCAACCACTATTGTATTTATGATGTCTTCTATCCCGCACGCACGACGCGCGAGGGGATCCATTATCTGGCCAAGCAGTCCGTTCTCGAAGCCCCCGTTTTCAATTGGTGGGGGAGGTGGATGGGAGCGATCGGCGCAATGCGCGACGGTGCCGACGTGCGCACCGTGATGGAGTCGATCAAAGTGCTCAAAAACGGCGAGAAACTCAGCCTGTTCCCCGAGGGGACGCGCAACAAAACAGAGGGGGACGATTTCCTTCCCTTCCACGGGGGTGCCGCATTGCTTTCCATCAAGACGCACACGCCCATCGTGCCCTTCGTCATCTGCAACAGGCCGCATCTCTTCCATATCACGCATGTCGTCTTCGGCGAACCGTTTGAGTTGTCGGAGTACTACGGCCGCAAACTCACCTCGGCCGACTATGAACAGGCCGACGACCTGCTCCGCGACAGGCTCTATGAGCTCCGCGCAGAGTTCCGCGCATCGCGCGCGAAAAAGAAGTGAAAGTCTTCGTAGCGCGGGATCGCGGGTTTTGTACGGGAGTGAAGTCTGCCGTAGACACCGCCCTTTCTCTCGACCCGCATGGGACTTACATCCTCGGCGAACTGATCCACAATGAAGCGGTGCTCGAACGCATCGCACAGCGCGGGATCGTGACGGTGGAAGAGCCCGAGGAGATCCCCGCGGGCTCGACCGTGTTGATCCGTTCGCACGGGGTGGGCAGCAGCGTCATCGCGCGCTGCAAGGCGCGGGGGCTGAACATTGTCGACTGCACATGTCCGTTCGTGCGCCGCACGCAGGAGATCGTACAGCGGGAAGGGGAGAGCCGCCTCGTCGTGATCGCGGGAAATGCAGGGCATCCGGAGGTGAAGGGGCTCGTGGACCGGTGCCCGGGCGAGGTGCGCGTCGTCTCGGATCCTTCGGCCGATTTCTCCTTTGTTGAGGGAAAAGATGTTGCTTTAGTGGCCCAAACGACGATCGGAAAGCAAATTTTTTGCAAAATAACGGAAAATCTTCAAAAAGGTGGGCCGAAAACACTTGTTATTTTTCCGACAATTTGTTATACTACTGTCAAGAGGCAGCAGGAAGCTGCCCGTATTGCCGCGTCATGCGATGCGGTCGTCGTGATCGGCGGCACCAACAGCGGCAACACAAAACGTCTCGGCGAAATCGCAGGGGCTGCGGGAAAACCCGTTTTCGGGATCGTGCGGCCGGATGCGTTCGAATATGAAAAACTGATAAAATTTGATAGAGTCGGCGTGATCGCGGGAGCGAGTACTCCCGAATGGCTGACTCAGGAGGTTCTTTTCAAGATGGCAGAAAACAACGCGGAAGTACAAGAGACCACTCCCGAAACCGAAACGGTTGAGACGGTTGAGAATGTTCAACCGGTAGCTGAAACGGCGCCCGAAGCGCCCGAGGCACCCGCGGAAGAGGTCAAGGCAGAAGAAGTTGCTCCGGCAACCGAGGAAGCGGCGGAGTCCGCAGCGCCCAAGTCGGCCATGGAAAAAATCATGGACGATATCGACAAAGTCGAGCGCTACAGAAAGGGCCAGATCATCAAGGTCCGTATCGTCTCCGCGACCGACGAGGAGATCTTTGTCTCCGGCTCGGGAAAGCTCGAGAACCGGATCCCCAAGGCCGAGCTCGATTGCGAAGAGTACAGCCGCGAAGTATATGAGGAAAAAGCAAAGAACGGGGAAGAGATCGAGGTAATGGTCGTCGAGATCAAGCCCGCGATCCAGCTCTCCCAGAAACTCGCCAATAAGGTGAAGGAAGATGAGGCGATGCTCACCGACATCGAAGCAGGCAAGGAGTTCACCGTTGTCTGCACCGGCACTAACAAGGGCGGGCTCACGGCCGAGCTCGGTACCTATCCCGTCTTCGTCCCGAGAAGGGAGATCAGGATCGGGTACGTCTCCGACCTTGAAAAATATAAGGGCAAGACCCTTCGTCTCCGTCTCATCGAGATCCGTAAGGAGCGCAGAAAGGAGATCATCGCTTCCCAGCGTGTTGTCCTCGAAGAGGAGCGCGCCGCCCGCGAGGCCGCAAAGGCCGCCAAGGAAGAGAGCTTCTTCTCCTCCATCGAAGTCGGCGACGTTGTGGAAGGAAAGGTCGAGCGCGTCACGAGTTTCGGCGCATTTGTCTCCGTCAACGGGTTCGATTGCCTTGCGCACATCTCCGATTTGAGCTGGACGGGCGTTAAGGAAGTCACCGATGTGCTCGAGATCGGAAAGCGCTATGAGTTCCAGATTTTGAAGATCGACCGCGAGAATAAGAAAGTCTCCATCGGCTACAAGCAGCTCCAGCCCCAGCCTTGGGACCTCGCTGCCGAAAAGTATGCCGAGGGCGACATCGTCCACGGCCGTGTTGTGCGCATCGTTCCCTTCGGTGCGTTCGTCGAGATCGAGCGTGGGATCGACGGTCTCGTCCATGTCTCCCAGATCACGCACGAGTGGCTTGAGAATCCCACTTCTGCTCTGACCATCGGCGAGGAAGTCGATGCGAAGATCATCGCTTTCAACCCCGCAGAGAAGAAGATCACGCTCTCCATCAAGGCCCTTCAACCTCGTCCCGAGTATGAGCCCCGTCCCGAGCACGACGAGCAGCAGCCCGCCGGCGGAAGGAGGGAGCGCGGCGGCAAGAAGACCCGCCGTACGGCGCAGTCCTATGCGGAAGAGGATGAGTACAGAGAGTGGACGGAGGGCGGCGACTTCGGCGCTTCCATTTCCGAACTTCTCAAGAACGACGAAAACAAATAATCATTGAAAAGAACATGGGGGCGGGTCCTTGCGACCCGCCCTTCTCCGTGCAAAAAAATTTCCGAAATTCAAGAAGGGATGTTTCCCTTTTCGCAAATGCGTTTATATATAGAGGAAAGAAAAAAGGAGTGTAATCTATGGAAAGACAGGGAAATATCAGCATCTCAAGCGAAAATATGATGCCGATCATCAAGAAATGGCTGTATTCCGAGAAGGATATCTTTCTCCGCGAGATCGTTGCAAATGCGTCCGACGCCATTACCAAGCTAAAGAAACTCATCTCGATGGGGGACGCCAAGGACGAGGGGGCATTCCGCATCACCGTTACGACGGATGAAAAAGCGCACACGCTCACCGTTGAGGATAACGGCATCGGCATGACCGAGGAGGAAGTGGAGAAATACATCACCCGCATTGCATTCTCGGGCGCGGCAGATTTCTTGGAAAAATATGAAAAAGCGGGCGGAGACGGAATCATCGGCCATTTCGGCCTCGGTTTTTATTCCGCTTACATGGTCTCCGAGCGCATCGAGATCTTCACGAAGTCCTATGAGGAGGGCGCGCCTGCCGTTCATTGGGAATCGGACGGGGAGAGCACCTACACCATTGGCGATTGCGAGAAGCAGGGGCGCGGGACCAGGATCGTCATGCACCTTGCAAAGGATGAAAAGGAGTTCTCCAAGGAGAGCACGGTGCGCGGTTTGCTGCAAAAATACTGCTCCTTCATGCCCTACGAGATCTTCCTGAACCCCAAGGGGACCGAAGAGGACAAGCCCGTCAATACGCCCGTGCCGCTCTATTGCAAACAGCCCAAAGATTGCACGGAGGAAGAGTATAAGACCTTCTACCGCGAGACCTTCAACGACTACAACGAGCCGCTCTTCTGGATCCATCTTAACATGGAATATCCGTTCCGTCTCAAGGGCATCCTCTATTTCCCCAAGGTGAGAAAGAAGGTGGAGCTCGAGCGCGGGCAGGTCAAGCTGTATTGCAACCAGGTCTACGTCGCCGACAACATCAAGGAAGTCATCCCCGAATTTTTGATGCTCCTCAACGGCGTCATCGACTGCCCCGATATCCCGCTCAACGTCTCGCGTTCCTTCCTGCAAAACGATAAACAAGTTCAAAAGATCGCGAGCCACATCGTCAAGAAAGTGGCCGATAAACTCAACGAGCTCTACAAGAACGACCGCGAAAAGTACGAATCCTGCTGGCCCGACCTTGCAACGTTCGTGAAGTTCGGCGCCATCAAGGACGAGGCGTTTTATAAGAAGATCTCCCCGATCATCATCTACAAGAACCTCGCCGGGGAATACCGTCCCCTCGAAAGTTATTTCGGCGAGGAGCCCAAGGAGGAGGACAAGGAGAAGGCGGAACCGCAGACGGCATACTATGTCTCCGATGTGGACAAACAGGCGCAGTACATCTCCATGTTCAAGGAGGCGGGACTTGACGCCATCCTCTGCGATACGTATATCGACCCGCACTTCATCAGCTATATCGAATACAAAAATCCTTACCGCGTCCGCTTCATGCGCATCGACGCCGATGTCGCAGGGGCGATCAAGGAGGATGCGGGAGAGGACGCTGAGATCGCGGCCGTCTTTGAAGACCTGTTGAAGGAGCGCGGCGTCAAGGTTAAGACCGAGCGTCTCAAAAACGCCACCGTGCCCGCGATCATCAACGTCTCCGAGTTTTTGCGCAGGATGTCGGAAATGAACAGCTTCTACGACATAGGGCAGTCTCCCGAGGATATGACGCTTGTCGTCAACACCGCATGCGAGGGCGTCCAAGCACTGAAAACGGCAGAGGAGGAGGCAAGGAAAACGGCCGCGGAGTACATCTATTTGCTCGCGCTCATGAACTATCGCCCCCTCAAACCCGAAGAGCTCGAAAAGTTCACCTCTGTCAGCTCGCTGCTTTTGGGGAAATATCTGAAAACTTTGTAAAAATTTTCCGAAGATTGTATGATTACAATTGATGTGAGACAAAAGGGAATAGAAAAAAGATAGCGAACGAGGCGCTCCATGTGATATAGTT
>CANQJJ010000038.1 GCA_947624215.1 uncultured Clostridia bacterium | reverse complement strand
GAGGCCATCATGGCCCTCGACCCCGCCGAGGGGGAAGTGAGCGGCACGGTGAAGAAGGTATACCTGAAAGGGTATGAACAGAACGGCAAGGTGCTCCGCTTCGCCCAAGTCGTCGTGGTAAAGTGAAAGTGATTTCGTAGGTTTCGCCACGCTCAACCCGCTCAAGCCCAATCAAAGCGTCATTCTGAGCCGAACAGGAGTGGATTTCAACGAACTGCTCATCCGCGAAGGAATCTTACTACGACCAAGTGTGAGTTTTAACGAACATCGGACTTCGTACTTCGGGATCCTTCGGGGACAGCCGCGGCGGACTCCGTTCTATCATTCCGCCTCAGGATGACGCGCTTACCACCACCGCGACAGAGCCCAATCAAAGCGTCATTCTGCCCGACCAAGCCAAGGCAGAGCGAACAAAGCATTCTAATTACGTCATGCTGAGCTCCGTCGAAGCATCACCTTATTATAAAACTGCGGTGACCCTTCAACTACGTTCAGGGTGACGTGATTAGAACACTTGGTCTGTTCCCCAAACAGTCGGACTTCGTTCTTCGGGATCTTTCGGGGACAGCCGCGGCGGACTTCGTATCATCATTCTGCCTCAGGATGACGCGCTAATAGAACGCATGGACCGCATCCATGCCTCCCATGTCCGCGGAGAGGGTTCGCGAATCAAATAAATTAGATAAACCCAAACAGGTTTTCAATTCAAAAATCAAAAGGAGTGTAAATATATTATGAGCAAGGTAATCGGAATTGATTTAGGTACAACAAATTCATGCGTGGCGGTGATGGAGGGCGGCGAACCCGTCGTCATCGCAAATGCCGAGGGCAGCCGTACGACTCCCTCCGTCGTCGCATTCCAAAAGGACGGCTCCCGCGTCGTCGGGCAGGTCGCAAAGCGGCAGGCCGTCGCCAACCCCGACAAGACGGTCATCTCCATCAAGCGCAAGATGGGCTCGGACTACAAGGTCAAGATCGATGACAAGACCTATTCCCCGCAGGAGATCTCGGCCATGATCCTCTCCAAGCTCAAGCAGGACGCCGAGGCCTATCTCGGCGGCAAAGTGACCGACGCCGTCATCACCTGCCCCGCTTACTTCACCGACGCCCAGCGGCAGGCCACCAAGGACGCGGGCAAGATCGCCGGCCTCAACGTGCTCCGCATCATCAACGAGCCCACGGCCGCGGCCCTCTCCTATGGGCTCGACAAGGAGAAGGAAGACAGCAAGGTCATGATCTACGACCTCGGCGGCGGCACCTTCGACGTCTCCATCCTCGAGATCTCCGACGGCGTGTTCGAAGTCAAGGCCACCAACGGCAACAACATGCTCGGCGGCGACGACTTCGATAAGCGCCTCATGGACTACATGGTGGATGAGTTCAAGAAGAGCCACGGCGTAGACCTCTCCAAGGACAAGATGGCCATGCAGCGCCTCAAAGAGGCCGCGGAGAAGGCCAAGATCGAGCTCTCGGGCATGAACCAGACCTCCATCTCCCTGCCCTTCATCTCCATGACGGAGGCGGGCCCCGCGCACCTCGAACTCGACATCACCCGCCAGAAATTCGAGGCCCTCATCTCCGACCTCATCGAGAAGACGGCCGAGCCCATGCGCCTTGCCATGCGCGACGCAGGCCTCACCTATAACGACATCGACAAAGTCATCCTCGTCGGCGGCTCCACCCGCGTGCCCGCAGTCGTGGCCAAGGTCAAGGAGATCACGGGCAAAGAGCCCTTCAAGGGCATCAACCCCGACGAGTGCGTCGCAGTCGGCGCGGCCATCCAGGGCGGCGTTCTGACGGGCGAAGTCAAAGACGTCCTTCTTCTCGACGTCATGCCTCTTTCGCTCGGCATCGAGACCCTCGGCGGCGTCTTCACCCGCCTCATCGACAGAAATACCACCATCCCCGTCAAGAAGTCGCAGGTGTTCTCCACGGCGGCGGACAACCAGACGAGCGTGGAGATCCACATCTTGCAGGGCGAGCGCGAGTTCTGCCGCGACAACAAGACGATGGGCCGCTTCATGCTCACGGGCATTGCGCCCGCACCCCGCGGCATCCCGCAGATCGAGGTCACCTTCGACGTCGACGCCAACGGCATCGTGCACGTAGAGGCCAAGGACCTCGGCACGGGCAAGTCTACCGATATCACCATCACGTCCTCCACCAATCTTTCGGAGGATGAGATCAACAAGGCGGTGAAGGAGGCCGAGCAATACGCCGAGGAAGACAAGAAGCGCAAGGCCAAGGTGGACGCGCGCAACAAGCTCGACGGGCTCATCTTCTCGGTGGAGCAGACCCTCAAAGACAGCGAGGGCAAGCTCACGGAGGAGGACAAGGCGACATTGCAGGCGGCGGTGGACGAGGCGAGAAAGGACCTCGAAGCCGACGATGAGGAGAAGTACAACGCGGCGTTTGAAGAGCTCTCGCGCAAGATCCAGCCCGTCATTGCGAAATTGTATCAGCAGGGCGGAGCAGGTGCGCAGGGCGGCGACCCGAACGCCGGCGGCGACGAGTTCCATCAGTAAAGATCTCGCGGGGGGGCGACGGGGCCCAATCGAAGCGCCCCGCGCGCCCCGCGCGCGTCATTACTGAGCCGATAAAGCCTAACATGAGCGTCATTCTGAGCCGATAGAGCATGAATTTCAACGACCTGCTCATCCGCGAAGGAATCTTGCTACGTCCAAGCCCGTGTAAGCGAACCCTTGGCGCCCCTGTAAGGGGAGCTGGCCCGCGGCCCTTGGCGGGCCTGAGGGGTTTCGATTAACGCCCAAGCCCGACATGAGCGTCATTCTGCCCGACCGAAGTTTCTGATTGTGCTACTAAGGTCGACACGAGCGCGTAGCGCGAAGTAGCCGAAAGCTCAATCAAAGCGTCATTCTGAGCCGATAAAGCATGACTTTCAACGACCTGCTCATCCGCGAAGGAATCTTATTACGACCAAGTATCGTGTAAGCGAACCTCATTCCGACCGAGGCAGAACCGAGGGAGTGAATCTTGAGCGATAAAGCCCAATGAAAACATCAGCATTGGCTGATGAGGAACTATTGTGCCGGTACGCTCAAGATACGCTCCCCGCTTGGCTACGCCTCGGGGTCGGTATGAGGGTCGGACTTCGTTCTTCGGGATCCTTCGGGGACAGCTGCGTCGGACTTCGTATCGTAATTACGGCTCAGGATGACGCGCTTACCACCACGAAAATGCGGTGATGTTTCGACTATGCTACTTCGCCTTTGGCTCGTGTCGCGCTTAGAATACCAATAGAAGCCTCGCGCGGTCAGCATGACGTAATAGGAACGCTTGGTCCGTACCCCCCCGTAGGGGCAACGAGACCGCATTCCTGCCTACCATGTCCGAGGGTAGCCCCGTCTTTCCATAGAACTGCCCTCCCATAGAAATAGATGAAACAACAGGTGATTTATGCCCGACAAGAAAAATTATTACGAAGTCCTCGGCGTCAAGAAAGACGCAACGGACGAAGAGATCAAGGCGGCCTATAAAAAGCTCGTCAAGATGTACCACCCCGACCTGCATCCCAACGATCCGCTCGCGGCGGAGAAGTTCAAGGAGATCAACGAGGCCAACGAGGTGCTCTCGGATAAGCAAAAGCGCGCCGCATACGATTACGAGCAGGAGCATCCGGGCATGGGTGGCCCCAATGGCGCGGGCTTCGGCGGTTTCGGCGGCTTTGGCGACATCTTCGACTCCATCTTCCAAGGCTTCGGCGGGGGTGCCTCCATGCAGCGCGACACGAGCGGCGAGGACATCCGTATCCAGATGGACATCTCCTTCATGGACGCCGCCAAGGGGTGCCACAAAGACCTCACCTACATGCGCAACGAGCCCTGCAAAGACTGCAGGGGCACGGGCGCGAAGGGGGGCACGTCCTTCAAGCAATGCACGCGCTGCGGCGGCAAGGGACAGGTCCGTTTCACACAGGAGACAATGTTCGGCAGAACTGTTCGGGTGGGGGCATGTCCGGATTGCGGCGGCAGAGGCAAGATCATCACCGACAAATGTCCCGTCTGCAAGGGCAAGGGGTATCTCCGCCGCGAGACGAAGGTCTCCTTTGACATCCCCGCGGGTGCGGACACCAATTCTTACATCGTCAAGCGCGGCATGGGGCACGCGAGCACGCTCGGAGGCGAGCCGGGGGATCTGGCGATCGTCTTCCGCGTGGAGCCGCACAAGCTCTTCCAGCGCAAGAATTTAGACCTCTACGTCGATCTGCCCATCCCGTTCTACACGGCGGCATTGGGCGGCAAGGTGAACATCCCGACCCTCGACGACACCATGGAATACGACATTCCCGAGGGAACGCAGACGGGCACGGTCTTCACCGTCCGCGGCAAGGGCATCCGCACGCGCAACGGCACGGGCAACCTGTATCTGAGGGCGCTCGTGGAAGTGCCCTCCAAGCTCACCCGCGAGCAGAAGAAGGCGTTTGCGGACGCCGCGGCAGGGGTGGAGCTGAGGCAATACGACAGGGCCAAGCGCTATTCGGACACTGTCAGCGCCCTCTACGGCAAGGACGGCTACAAAAAATCCCCTTAAGGGCCCATTTTGACCCTGCGGTGATCCTGCAATCCTTCCGCGACGATGAAGATCTTTGCGCTTATTCCCGCGCTGCCCATTGAAATGAAATTGAAACTACAAAAACAGACGCCTCTCGGCGCCTTTTTTGTTTATGATCTCTTATAGGGGAAGCCCGGCCTGCCCGACCAAGCCCAATCGAAGCGTCATTCTGCCCGACCAAGTCCAACCCGAGCGTCATTCTGAGCCGAAAGGGCATGGATTTAAGCGAATAGCCCATCCGCGAAGAATCTTACTACGCCCAAGCCCGTGTAAGCGGCCCCTTGCCTTCCCCTTTGGGGAAGGTGCCCGTAGGGCGGATGAGGGCGGATGAGGCGAGAAACCCCTCTGTCACGCAAGGGCGGCGTGACATCTCCCCTTTCAGGGGCGACGAGAGGCCTCGCGCTTTCCACCACGGATTGCGTGTAAGCGCCCAAGGCATTCCAATCACGTCACCCTGAGCTATGTCGAAGGGTCACCGCATTATAAACAAGGCGATGCTTCAACAGGCTCAGCATGACGTAATAGGAACGCTTGGTCCGTACCCCCCCTACAGAGGCAACAAGACCGCATTCCTGCCTACCATGTCCGAAAGTCTCTTACACGGGGATGCCCCAGAAGGCCTTTTCTTTCACGTCTACATCTTCGATCTTTGCGGGGTCGAGGCTGCGGATGTACGACTCGCGGGTGAAGGTCACGAAGCGATACTTTTTGCTCATCGACTCAAACAGTACGAAGAGCTTCCCGTCCTTGACGCAGATCTCCTCGCTCATGCAGGGCATTGTGAATGTGCCGCCCGCCTCTTGTGCAAACGTATAGAGGGGTACGTCATGCCCGTCCGCATCGAAAGTGCCGTCAGGCGCGCCCGAAAGTTTATTTTGGTAGAATTTGAGCGACGAATCCGCAAGCCCATAGGAGCAGGAGAGGTAAATTTGCTCCTCCGTCACGGCGATGCCCTGCACCTGATCGCACACGGAGAGCACTTTGGCGGGTACCGTGTCCGCGATACCCCCCTCACGCGTCTCATCGAGCGCATAGCAGTAGACGACGGCGCGGTTGGTGTTGTTCCCCACCTGCATGTGGTGGGAAGCGGGCGTTTCGTAGTTGCCCGGGCGGTAGAATTCGCCCACATAGAGCATGCCGCCGAAGAGATAGCAATAGGCATTGTTGAAGCCCGTCGTGAAGCTGTCGTCGATCTCGACGCGCGCCCCGTTGTCGGCTGCGAGCACCTTTTCGAGCGCGACGCGGATGATCTTCTTCCCGCTCGCGATGTACATGTAGTCCTCCGAGCAGGTCACCCCGCCGAAGTGCGTCTCGATGTCCTCGCCCTTCTCCGTGAAAGTGACATACCGCTCCACTTGTTTGATCTCACTCGCGACATGGTCCTCCGCAATGAGGTAGACGCGCGAGGGCTGCCCCGAGATATACCCGCTCATGGCGAAGGAATACGCCCCGCCGTCGGGCAGTGTGCACAGCCCCTGCGGAGAGATGCCCGAGGAGAGCCCGGGGATGCGCTTTTCCTTCTTCGCGACGCTGTCGAAGTAGGGGTAGGAGAAGCCGAACCACCACGACGTGACAAAGGCGGCGAGCACGAGGAGCACGCAGAGGATGACGATGAGGGCGGTGAGGCCCCGTCTTTTCTTTTTTTCGCGTTGCATGAAGACCTCCTTGAATGTCGATTTTCCGTCTTGCAGGGAGGAGCGCCTTTTCGCGGTCCGCCGCAGGGATCCTCTCTGCACCGACATCTTTATTATAACGGCGGGGGCGGGGCTTGTCAAGATGCCGCGCCGCATCGGTCCCATCTTTTCATAAATTTTCCCGTGCATATCCTTGGGAGACTTGCGCAAAATGCAGTCGTAGGGAGGAAACAGAATGGACTTTACCAAGACACAGACCTTTCATAACCTTGCAAGAGGGTTTGCGGGGGAGTGCCAGGCGGGCATGCGCTACCAACTCACGGCAAAAATGGCGATGAAGCAGGGATACGAAGTCCTTGCGGATACCATCCGTACCATCGCGAAGAACGAGACCAACCACGCAAAGGTATTCTTTGAGGCGATCTTGGAGCACGCGGGGAGCACGGACGACATCCGTATCGAGGCGAGCTATCCCTTTCACGCGGGAACTTTGGAAGAAAATCTGCGCTTTGCGGCGATCGACGAGCAGGACGAGGCGGAAAACCTATACCCCGGTTTTGCGAAGATCGCGCGGGAAGAGGGGTTTGGGCAACTTGCGCTCAAATTCGAACAGGTGGCCAAGGTAGAAGAGAACCACAAGATCATCTTCGGCTATCTCCACGAGGCGTTCAAGGACGGCTCCCTCTACAAAGCGGAGCGGCCCATGCTGTGGATATGCAGCGAGTGCGGCTATATGCACACGACGAAGGAGGCTTGGAACATCTGCCCCTTGTGCGGTGCGTCGCAGGGTGAAGTCGAACTGCACCTTCCCTTCAAAAAGGAGAATTTATGAAAAAGACGACGGAAAAGACGAATGCGCGCAGTGCGCAAAACAAGACGGAAAGCAATACGCAGAACGCCAAGAACAAGAGCAAGGGCGGCTGCGGGTGCAAGAGCACGTCGAAGAGCGCCAAGGATTGCTCCTGATGCGCGGCGACTTTCAGAGGAAAGCCGAAAAGAAGGCGCACGGAAGCAAAGCACTTGAACGGGGCGCGAAGATGCGCTCGGAAGAGGACGCGCTCGGCAGTTACACGGGGACTCCCTATCCCAATGACGGGGAGCCCGAACAGGACGCCGACGATCTCTGAACAAGAAAAAACGGGGGAGCGGGGAGAAATTTCCGCTCCTTTTTGCCATAATTGTTGTAATCGTCCCGCCGATGTGGTATAATTAAAAAGGAAAAGTTTTGCAAATTCCGGCATGGTGACGACGGAACCGAGGGGTTTTACGCCCGAGCTCAATCAAAGCGTCATTCTGCCCGCCCAAGCCCAATCAAAGCGTCATTCTGAGCCGAAAGGGTTTGTATGAGAGCGAACTGCCCATCCGCGAAGAATCTTATTACGACCAAGTATCGTGTGAACGATAGTCGGACCTCGTATGAGGGGATACACTCGGGCGGCAAGGACGCCGCCCTCGGTATGACAGCTTACCACAACACGGACTTCGTACTTCGGGATCCTTCGGGGACAGCCGCGTCGGACTTCGTATCGTCATTACGGCTCAGGATGACGCGCTTACCCCCACCGCGGACTGCGTATGAGGGGATACACTCACGCGGCAAGGGCGCCGCGTTCGGTATGACACGCGCGACCAAGCCAAGGCAGAGCGCCCTCTTGGCGCCCCTGTAAGGGGAGCTGTCCCGCGGCCCTTGGCGGGACTGAGGGGTTTTGTGACGCGACCGAGCCCAATCAAAGCGTCATTCTGAGCCGAAAGGGTTTGTATGAGAGCGAACTGCCCATCCGCGAAGAATCTTGCTACGCCCAAGCCCGTGTGAACGATAGTCGGACTTCGTATGAGGGGATACACTCGGGCGGCAAGGACGCCGCCCTCGGTATGACAGCTTACCACAACACGGACTTCGTACTTCGGGATCCTTCGGGGACAGCCGCGTCGGACTGCGTATCATCATTACGGCTCAGGATGACGCGCTTACCACCACCACGGACTTCGTTTGAGCGAACCCTTGCCTTCCCTTTTGGGGAAGGTGCCCCGTAAGGGGCGGATGAGGAGGAGAAACCCTTTCGGCGCACAAGGGCAGTGCGCCACTTTCCCTTACAGGGACAGCAAGAGGGGCGTCGCTTACCACAACGATAATGTGTGTAAAAGCCCAAAGCATTCCAATCGTTTTTCATCCCGTCCATGAGGGTCACTTTCGGACATGGTATGCCAAAAATATGTCCATTTGTCTTCTCGTATCCAAGAATTTTACCAAACCACAGATCATAAGAGGTAAAACCATGAAGAAAAAATTCATCGCATTTCTCACAGCCGCCGTGCTCATGCTGGCCCTCGTGTTGCCCGCCGGGTGCGGCATCTTCGAGAGCTTTCTCTCCGATAGCAGTACGCCCTACGACGTCGCCGTGGAGCGCGGGGAGACGGGCTCCCGCGAGAGCTGGCTCGCAAGTCTCGAGACCCCTTCCTCCGAGTTCCGCCGCGCCTTTGAGGAGGCCAAGGCAGACGGCAGTTTCACGGGCACTTACTTCGAATTCTTGCAGGAGTTGGGCGTGCAGACGGGGGACAGGATCCAGAGCTCGCTTTTTTCCGTCGTCAACATCTTTGCCTACTTCGAGTCCTCGGCGGGCAAGAAGTATTACAGCACGGGCTCGGGCGTCTTTTACGCGCTCGACACGGAAAGCGGCGACGCCCTCATCGTGACCAACTACCACATCGTCTACAATGCCGGCAGCACGGGTAGGGAGCAGATCGCGCACATCAGCGACAGCATCACCCTCACCCTCTATGGCGAGAGCATGCAGAAGCGCCCCATCAAGGCGGAGTACGTCGGCGGTGCGATGATGTATGATATCGCCGTGCTCGAAGTCAAGGGGAGCGACTATTTGAAGGCCTCCGAGGGTACCGTGTACGCCCATCCCATCGTCGCGGCCGACTCCGACAGCGTGTGCGCGGGCGAACGCGTCTATGCCATCGGGAACGCGGACGGGGAGGGCATGTCCGTGACGGAGGGTGTTCTTTCGGTGATCGCCGAGTACATCGACATTACGGCGGCCGATGAAAAGACGAAGATCGAAGATCTCCTCGTCATGCGTACGGACGCGGCCGTCAACCACGGCAATTCGGGCGGGGGACTGTTCAACGCGCAGGGCGAGCTCATCGGGATCGTCAACGCGCGCGATGAATCGGATGGCATCCGTTCCTTCGGCTATGCCCTGCCCGCGAATATTTCTCTGGCCATCGCGCAGAACATCATAGATAATTGCAAGGCGGATGAGAGGAACCGCGGCGCCGCCGTGCCCCGCCTCGGCGTCACGTCACGCGTGGAGGATGCACATTCCGTCTTCGATGAGGAGACGGGCAAGGCGTATATCGAGCAAAAGATCGTCGTGGATGCCATTGAATACAACTCCGCGGCGGACCTTGCGGGGCTCAGGGAGGGGGACACGCTCATCTCGGCCGAGCTCAGCTCGACGCGCGGCGGGGAGGAATACACCCGTCTCGTGTATCTGACGATGTTGCACAAGCTCCCCGCGTTTCTCTTCGAGGTGCGGCGTGGCGACACGCTCACGCTCACCGTCTCGCGTAATGGGGAAACCATGGACATCGTCTTTGAGTTCACGGAGAGCAGCGACTTCCGCCTCCTCGATTGATCCCCCAAGTATCGTTTGAGCAACCCCTTGGCGCCCCTGTAAGGGGAGCTCCGCCGATGTCCTTTCGGCGGGGAGGGGTTTCGGATGACATCCAAGCCTGTGTGAACGCCCCCTTGCCTTCCCCTCTGGGGAAGGTGCCCGTAGGGCGGATGAGGGGGCGGATGAGGGCGGGAAACCCTTTCGGCGCACAAGGACAGTGCGCCACTTTCCCTTACGGGGACAGCAAGAAGACCGCATCCGCGGGTACCATGTCCGCAACCGAGCCTCACAAAAGCATCATTCTGCCCGATCGAGCCCATCCCGCGCGTCATCCTGCTCCGCTGTCATGGGCTTTATTTTTTTACAGTACGCAATGCGCAGGAAAGCAAGGGAGATCCCCGCCGTTATGACTTCCACGATCGGGAAAGTCCACCACACAGAACTTACGACATCCCCTGAAAGCGTAAAGCAATAGGCGATGGGGAAGACAAGCAGACACAGCCGTAAAAATGAGATGAAAAGCGGTAGGAGGGCGTAGCGGAATGCCTGCAACACTCCCTGAATGGCAACGCTCACTGCCATAAAGACATAGCCGATACTGGCGATCCGGATAGCCTTTACAACGACCGCCTCGATCTCCTCGCCGCCCGCACCGCCTGTCATGGCAAACAGTTTTGCGAGCGGCCCGGCAAGAATTTCAAAGAATACGGTGATGGCGAGCGCAACGATCACGCTATCCAGGATCCCGTATTTGATACACGATCTTACGCGCTCTTTTTGTTTCATCCCGTAATTGAACGACAACACGGAAATGATCGTATTGGATAATCCGAAGGCAGCAAACAGGGCAAACTGCATGATCTTGTAGTAGATCCCGAAACTGCCCTGTAAGAGCTCTGCCGTTTGGGTCGCTTCGACCGTCCCCAAGATCTTTGTCATGCCGAGCATCATGACCGAAAGCAGGCCCTGCATGAGCGCGGCAGAAATGCCGACTTTATAGATCGCAAGGATCGTGGAGCCATTGGGTTTTAACGCCTTGAAGCTGTTTTTGACTTCCTTATTTGCAAAGTAGTGCAGGATCATTGCCACCAGCAGGGAAAGGATCTGTCCGATGACGGTTGCCCAAGCGGCCCCTTCTATCCCCATGCCGCAGGGATAGATGAAGACGTAGTCCAAGAGAATATTCGCCGCAGCCCCCGATACCTGTGCGACGGTGGAAAAGAGCGTTTTGCCCGTTGCCTGCAAGAAGCGTTCAAAGATCGTGAAACCGATGGAGCCGAACGAGAGAAGGCAGCAGATCCTGAGATACTTTGCGCCCATCTCCGCGGCTTTTGCATTGCCGCCTGCCTGCATGGAGATGAACGGGCCGCAGCCGAAAAGACCGAACAGCAAGAATATCGCATAGATGCAAATACCGATAAAAATGCCGTTCCCGACGGTTTTTTGTACGCCTGCAATGTCCTTTTCTCCGAGCTGTTTGCTCAAGAGCGTGTTGATGCCGACCCCTGTTCCGACGCCGATGGCGATCATCAAGAGCTGGATGGGGAAGGCGAACGTGAGCGCGAGATTGCCCGCGATCCCGTCTTCGCCCATATTGATGACGAAAGCGGTATCGACGATATTGTATACCGACTGCAATATCATGGAGATTATCATGGGCAGACCCATTTTCCAGATGAGCCCCCGCATGGGGACCGTTGCCATTTTGTTCTGTTTGCGATTTTCCATTTTTACCTCATAAAAAAAGTGCGCAAGCCCAATCAGTTGGACTTACGCACGCATATTTGTGCAACTCACTTTTCATGATCATTATAGCATTTTTCCCCGAAAAAGGCAACCGATTTCGGCACAGATCTTTCAATTTTGCACATGGGCGGCATTCTTGAACGGGTAAAAGATTTCCGACAGAGCCCGAAAGGTTTGCATTTTTCGGTGAAATATGATATGATTGTTATGGGAAATAGAAAGTGCGATGTTGCGCAGAAAAGATCCGCTTACGAGGAGGTCAAGATGAAACATCGAAGATTTTTCATAATTATTGCGCTGTCGTTGGCTTTATGCGCGGTCTCCTGCGCGGCTCCGCATGAACACGTCTACGCGGAAGATTGGACGTTCGACGAGGCCGCCCACTGGAAACAGCCGCTGTGCGGCGATATTTCCCCCGTCAAAGAAGCGCATGTCTTTGAGGGCAGCGTTTGTACGATCTGCGATTATATAGATCCACATGCGACCCCAACGGAGGATAAAACGCCAAGCACGCAACTGCCCGAGGAAGGAAAGCGGCCCGAGGAGCAGACGCCGAGCGGAGGAGAAAGTCAACCGCCCGAGCAAATACCCGAGCAAAGGCCCGAGGGGCAGATGCCGAGCGGCGAAGAGATCCAAAAACCCGAGGAAAGCCAAACGCCCGAGCAAAGGCCCGAGGAGCAGACGCCGAGCGGCGAAGAGATCCAAAAACCCGAGGAAAGCCAAACGCCTGAGCAGAAGCCCGGACAAGGCGAAGTTTTGTTTGAGGAGCCTTCCGACCAAACGATCACGGGGATTCCCGATCCCGACGGGCTTGTCACGTATCGCGTCAGGGTCAACCGCTACAACGGACGAAAGATATACGGCTACCCGTGGATCAAAGTGACAGACAGCGGCGGGCAGGTCCTCTACGACAACTATCTGCCGTTGGCTCCCGGCGCGGCCTATTCGGAGACGGAGTTCAACATGAAGGACTTTCGGCTTCCCGCGGGGGAATACCGCGTGGAATTGAGCAAGATCCCGCGCAGGTTCGAATATCAACCGTCCTACACGTTCAGCGACAAGCATCCTCTTCTCGATATCCGTCTTATCTGCCATCCAACCACGGGAAAGGTGGAAAAGATCGAGGAAGGCACGGTCCTGCCCGATTTCGAGATCCATAGCGTCAACAAGGGCGATACCACCCTCGGCGCGCTCTTGCAGGAGAACCGCATGATCGTGATGTCGTTCTTCTACAATGGCTGCCTCTATTGCCAACAAGAGTGCGCGATATTCAAGAAGATCTATCGGGAGAGCGGAGATAAGTTCACCTTCCTGCTCTACGATATGAACGACAGAGCGGATGCCATCATGGGCTTTTTGCGGTCGGAGAGTTGGTTTGGCGACCTTGCAGACCGCTTCTACGTCGTCTGCGATAAAGAGAACGAACAGTTCTATCAAAAGATCGTCTATCACGGCATCAAGGGCGTTCCGACCAACGTGTTCATCGACAACGGCGGCTATATCTTCGAGGTGACGGGGGGAATGATCGAGGAACGTTTGAACCGCATTTTGACATATAACACGTTCTTGATGCCGCAAACTTCCCCCGTTTGAGGGACGCATGAAAAGGAGGTCGAGAGATGAAGAAGAGAAAATTCAGGGGCATGGCGTTCATCGTCGCTCTTTTATCCGTGATTTTGTTCGGCTGTGCCGCGCAACCCACCACCGTGCATACGCATACGTTTACTGCATGGGAGACGGAACAGGCGGCTTCGTGCACAGAGGACGGCAAGTCTGTCCGCCGATGCACGGATTGCGGTTTTGATGAGACAAAGCCCATTCCCGCGACGGGGCACCGTTGGGGAGAGGCGGTGGAAACGGCCGCCCCTACCTGTACCGAGAAGGGTGGAGCCGTCCGTCGCTGCACTGTCTGCAAATTCGAGGAGAAAACGTCCGTTCCCGCGCTCGGGCACCAATGGAAGACGGAGACCGTCGTGCGGAATGCCACCTGCACGGAAGCGGGCGAGAAGCGCACGGACGAGTGCATACGTTGCGGCGCGGGCGGGCAGACCCTTCCCATCCCCGCAACGGGACATACCTGGGGCGAGGAGACTGTGAGAACGCCCGCTTCCTGCACCGCGCAAGGCCTTTCCGTAATGAAATGCCAAATTTGCGGGGCGGAAAAGACAAAATCCATCCCCGCAACGGGACATACCTGGGGCGAAGAGACTGTGAGAACGCCCGCTTCCTGCACTGCGCAAGGGCTGTCTTTCATCAAATGCGAGAAGTGCGGCGCGGAAGAGACGAAACCGATCCCCATGACGGAGCATAGCTGGGGAGACGTTCAAATGGACGCAAACGGACAATTCCGCAGATGCACCCGCTGCGGCGCAAGAGACGCGATGGGCAACGACATTCTTTATACCATAAATGTTGTCGTCGAAGAAGGGTGCAACTTCGTGATGTCGGCGGAAAATCAGATCCTCCTCTACCGTGATAGCATGTTGATCCAAATTTTAGACGCAAACATGCACACGGAAGTCATGCTTCCGCGCGGAAAGTATTACGTCAGGTTGGATAATATTGGCGACGCTTATCTCAGCGATCAGGTCGGCATGACTGCCGATCGGCCGTTCACCGAGATCCCCGTGCGCAACAATCCCGAACACGACCCCGAGATCCACCCCGTGCAACAGGGAGAGAGAATGTTCAACTTTCTCGTCAAAGACACGTGTAAAGAGGCAGACGAATTCAAACGGCTCTACGACGTTGCGGCGGGAAAGAAACTCATTTATCTCGACTTTTTCTATGTCTCCTGCGTTCCATGCGAAGCGCTCTTGGAGGAACACGTCAAGTTTTATGCGACCCTTCCCGCGGCCGTAAAAGAGCAGCTCCTCGTCATCATGGTGGATACGACGAACGACGCGCCCGGATATATCAACGAATACCGAAAAACGCATCACATCCCCGACGATTTTATTACTGTGGCAAAGGGAGGCAGGATCTACAATAACGTGCCGAACGATCGGAGAGTTCCCCATGCCGTCTATCTTGACGAAGATTTTGACCTCATCCGCGTGGGCGGTGCGTCCGCGCTCGCCGATATGATCAAGCAGTATATTCCGACCGAGGCTTGAGGAGGTGGGAAATGAAATTCGGAAAATATGTGATGACGGCGCTCCTTTGCGTATGCGCCGCCGCGGCAGTCGCAGCGTGCGGTCCGAAAGAAGAAGGCAAAAGCGAACACGTTCATGACTACGGCGAATGGGTGATTTACAGCGAGGCGACGTGTGAAGAGGGGGGATTTAAGAGCCGCATCTGCACGGAATGCGGTGCGAGCGAAACGGAGAGGCTCCCCGCGCTCGGCCATAGCTATGAGGAGCGCGTGATCACCCCCGCCACCTGTTCAGAGGGCGGCGAGAGTGAATTTGTGTGCAAGCGCGATCCCTCCCACCGCTATCTCGGCAAAACGCAAGCGCTCGGACACGATTTCGAGGAGGGCGAGGGCTATCGCGCCCCGACCTGCACACGATCTGGTTACAGCGCTTCTGCCGTCTGCCGCCGTTGCGAAACGCGGCGCGAAAACGAGGAGATCCCCCCTCTCGGCCACGATTACAGCGGAGAAGCCGTGATCGAAGAGGCAACTTGCGAGAACGCGGGGTCCAAAACGACCGCCTGCGCCCGTGGTTGCGGCTCGGTAAAGACCGAGGAGATCGCCCCGCTCGGGCACAGTTTCGGCGAAGAAAGAACGGCCAAAGAGCCGACCTGCACCGCGGACGGGGAAAAACAGAGCGAGTGTACGCGTTGCGGCGAGACGGTAAAAACAACGATCCCCGCGCTCGGGCATGAGTGGGACGAACAGGGAGAGGTCGTGCCCGCGACCTGTCTGGAAGAGGGGTACAGTGCGTCGGCCGTCTGCCTTCGGTGCGGGCAAATGCGCGGGAAAACGACCCTTCCTGCCCTCGGCCACGACTATTCGGGCACGGTATTCTACGACTACATGCCCACCTGCATGGACGAAGGGCGGGCACATACCTACTGTACGCGCTGCGTTGCCCGCCAAAGCATCATCCTTCCCAAAGCTGAACACGAATTTACCGCCATCGAATACGTCGTGCGGCCGACATGCACGACGGACGGCACCATGCGGTATGTCTGCCGCTACCATTGCGGAAGAAAGCAGGAGCCCGAAACCGCACCCGCTCTCGGCCACGATTGGAAGGAACTTACACGCCTTCAAGAGCCGACCTGCACCGCTTCGGGACTTCAAACGCACCAATGTCTACGTTGCGAAAAGACGGAAAACGAAGTTCTTCCGCCGCTCGGACATCTCTTTGAAGATCACGAGGTCAAAACGCTTGCGACAAGTACGTCTGAAGGAGTCAAAGTGCAGCGCTGCGTCCGCTGCAAGCTGGAAGGCGAAACTGAGAGGATCCCCTGTATAAAGGACAATGTCGAATACGAGATCGATTTACGGCGGGTCTCGGGACTTGACTATCGATATCCCAAGGAAGTCCGCTTCCGCGTCTATCAGGACAACCTTGAGCTGAGCTCTTTCAATGCGGAGGGAACCGTCACAAAAATCACTCTTCCCAAAGAAGCCGATCGGTTGACGGTCGAGGGACTGCGGAGCGGTTTCACGACCGACCGCAAAGAATACCCGCTCAAACCGGGCGCTCCTTTCGTGACGATCAAACTTACGGCGGGCGTGCGGCAAGAGTCCCGCGCGGAAGAAGGAGCTCTCCAAAAGGAGATCAAGCCCGAAAGCGATCTCATCGACCTTGGCGAACCCGTCTATGACTTCCTCGTACGCGACTGCTACAACCCCGACGACTACTCCGAGGACCGTTGGTTTTCGGACATTCTCAAGGAAAAGAAGCTCGTCATGTTCGATTTCTTCTGGACGGGTTGTACCTCTTGCACTGCCCTCATGGAGCAATTTTTGCAGGCATACGACAAAAAATTGCAGCCCTTCAAGGATCAAATACAGGTCATCATGGTGGACGTCATGAACGACGAGGGCCGCGGCGCCATCAGAAGATTTAAGGAAAACAAGAACTATCCCGAAGAATTTATCGCCTGTGTCGGGAACGAGATAAGCGGGTTCAACTTCTTCCGTTGGTTTGACCTTGATAAAAATAACTTGCACGCGCCCCCCAATATCGTATTTACAGACAGCGAGGGCGTCGTGATCAAGATCAACGGGATCGGGAACAGCAGTCAGTTCGAAGAGTTTATCCTCGATTATTTCAACAATTACCGCGACCCCGCAGGTACGCAAAAACCTTCCGCTGCGGCTTCGTGCGGAGAGCGGACGGAAGCTCTGATAGCCATCTTTGACCCGACAAAGCGCAAATCTTTCAGCGAGGTCGCAAGGAGGACCGTATGAAAAAAATCAAGACCGTAAGTTTACTTTTAGCCCTCGCTTTTGCGTGCGGCGTACTTTCTGCCTGCCAAAGCGGACAGCCGCAACTTTCCGAAACGGGGGAGAGCTACACCGTCACCATACTCAACCATTCGGCATGGGAGACGGCGGGGAACGCCGTATTTTACGACCTTACGGGAAAGAAGGCGGCGGAGGCCCCGATCGAATCGGGAAAGGCGACCGCCAAGTTGGAGGACGGTTGCTATCTTGTGCAGATCGCCGAAGCACCCGAGACGGTCGATTACGGCATTATGCTTCTCACCGCTGAAAAAAAGCGGGACACGATCGAGCTGACCGACGCGCAGCAGGGAGACCCCATGCCCTTGCTTCATGTTGCGGTGGTCGTCCTGCGGGAGGAATTGCCGTTAAGCGGGTATCAAGTCTCGTTGTGTTACGAGCCTGAGAGCGGCGAAGGCGGATACTGTCTGATGCCGGATGTCACCGATGCGAACGGTCTGTTTTCGGAGACGGCCAACACAGGACGGTTCCATTTGACGGTGACGGCTCCCGAGGGTACGGAAGCGGCATACGATGGTTACGGCGAGATCACGCCCGAACGCCGCTTTCTCGTGGCGGAGATCGCGGGGGCGTGATGGGGAAACGTCGTTATCGCTATGGTCACTATCAAAACAGATCATCCCGACGGTGAAGAAAGCCGTCGGGAGTTTTCATTTTTGAGGTCAAAATGACAATGGATGCCGCCACACATTCGGCGGCGAGAAGGAGGAACAGACCTATGCAATCGTCCTTTGGATATAAAAACGCTAAAAAAGCGCAAAAAAAGACCCCAGCAGAACCTTTTTGCGGGTTCTACTGGGTCTCACTTGGTGAAACACCATGAACGTAAATCGAACATTTGGGGCTGTGTTATGGGAAGCGAGGACAACCGACCTCGCTTTTAC
>CANQJJ010000037.1 GCA_947624215.1 uncultured Clostridia bacterium | reverse complement strand
CGCTCTATTTCCAAGCGCGGTTCTCCCTCCTTGCGGAAAACTCTGTTCCAAGTCATGTCCGTCATCCTGCAAAACGCCCCGCAGGACGATCCCGTATTCCTCTTCATGGACAAGAAACGCTCCGAGGGTAAGCATTTCTATGTCTACATGATGGCTGCCGCCAATAAGTTCCTCCGCATTTACTATGCCCGCGTAACCGAACATCTCAATGCCTTGAAATTCGCGGCTTGATCCTTATCCGTTTCGCTCGCCGTCCACTCCGAACGGCTTTTTTGTCTTGCGCTCTTTCTCTCGCAAAAATCCTCAGAATATCTTCCCGCTTTTTACTTGACTTTTATTTGCAGGTCTCTATTTCTTCGCGTGCCCCAAGAGATACATCATGATCCCGGCCGAAACGGCCGCATTGAGGCTCTCTACAGGGTCTTGCATGGGGATGCCGACCGCGAAGTCTGCCCTCCCGCGCACCGCGTCCGAGAGGCCGCTTCCCTCGTTCCCGATACAGATACAGTGTTTTTCGGGCGGCACGAACGTGAAGACGTCTTCGCCGTCCATATCCGCCGCAATGAGGGGCACTCCCCCGAGCACCTTCAAGATCTCCTCCCGCGTCCCGCGCATGAGCTTGCAATAGAACACGCCCGACATCGAAGCGCGCACGCTCTTGGGGGCGTAGGGATCGGTGCAGTCTGCAAGGTAGATCTCGCGGTAGCCCGCCGCTGCGGCCGTTCTTATGACCGCTCCCACGTTGGCGGGATCGGAGACCCCGTCCAAGAGCAGGCAGCGGCCCGAAGGCGGTTGCGGGACGGCGGACGGGAGCTTCACCTCTGCGGCGATGCCCTGCGGCGTCTTCTCATCGGAGACGGCCCCGAAAGCGTCTTCCCCGAGCAATACGAGGGAGGCGGAACCGAGGCGCTCCCGGAAAGAGGGAGCCTCGGCGAGTGCAAGGCGCTCTTCGGTGGCGAGCAGGGCGACGCGCACGATCTGCATGCCGCTTTCCGCGCATTCGAAGAACATCTTGTCGCCTTCGACGAGAAAGGTCCCCCGCTCTCTCCTCCCCTTCTTCTCTTTGAGGGAGGCGAGCTCCTTTACGACGGGATTTTGTTTGGATACGATGACCATGGGTCACATGTGAAAAAAGCCTTCCGAAATAGGCTTTTTGAGTTTACAGTGCGGCCTTGGCCCTGTTGCAGATCTCTGCAAAGGCGGGCGCATCCGTGACGGCGAGATCGGCGAGGACCTTGCGGTTGAGGTCGATACCGGCGGCTTTGAGGCCGTGCATCAGCCTGGAATAGGAAAGGCCGTTGAGGCGCGCACCTGCGTTGATGCGGGCGATCCAAAGCCTGCGCATATCGCGCTTTCTTCTCCGTCTGCCGACGTAGGCATAGTTCAAAGACTTCATGACCGCCTGTCTCGCGATGCGGTAGTTCTTGCTCTTGCACCCGAAATAGCCCTTGGCGAGCTTGAAAATCTTTCTGCGCTTCTTAACTGCGTTGACTGCTCTCTTAATACGCATATTCCGTCCCTCCTAACTTAGTCTTTGTACGGGATCATCCGCTTGACGGTGTTCTCCTGCGTCGAGGAGACGAGCGTCACTTGACGGAGATTTCTCTTTCTCTTTCTGTTCTTGGTTTCAGCCTTGTGGTTCTTGCCGCCGTGGGATCTGTTGACCTTCCCCGAGCCGGTGAGCCAGAAGCGCTTCTTGGAACTTGAGTGCGATTTCTGTTTCGGCATACTTTTATCCTCCAAATGATATTTACCTATATTTTTTTACTTTTTGACGGGGCCGAGGATGAGAATGAGATTCCTGCCCTCGACGTTGAGCGGTTTTTCGATGACCGAGACCTCTTTGAGCATTTCGCAGAAGTTCATGATGACGTCTTTTGCGAGGTTGGCGTGCGCCATCTGGCGGCCGCGGAGACGGATGGTGACCTTCACCTTATTCCCCTGCTCCAAGAATTTGGTGGCCTGCTTGGCCTTGACGTTGATGTCGCCGACGTCGATGGTCATGGACAGCTGCACTTCTTTGAGCTCGACGACTTTCTGCTTGTTCTCCTTGGCCTTTTTCGCCTGCTCGAACTTGTATTTGCCGTAGTCCATGATCTTGCAGACGGGGGGCACGGCGGTGGGCGAGATCTTCACAAGGTCCAACCCCTCGTCCTCGGCAAGGCGGATCGCCTCGCGCGGAGACATTACGCCGAGCATTTCGCCCGTGGAAGAGATCACGCGCACTTCGCGGTCGCGGATCTCACCGTTCAACTGATGCTGATTTTTCGTTGCAGCCATATTCCTCCACAAAAAATAACGACGGGTTGCAAAAGCAACCCGCCGAAAAGAGCGCACCGATGGCGCTTGACTTTCGTTATCGGCCCGTCGCAAACAGTTTCGCGATGCGGGGAGAAGGGTCGACCTCTGCTTTACCCGATAAGAATACCAAACTTTTCATGCCTTGTCAACTGTTTTTGCGGCAGTTGGAAGAACAAATTTATATTTTTTCGGGGAAGAGCCCCGTAGCCGCGCAAAAAGTGAGGGCGGCTCCCCTATCCCTCGATCCCGAATAGACTGTTGGGCAGGATGCCGAATTTTTCGTAGAGCAAACGCATGCTGTCGTAGCCCGGTTTCTTCCTTCCCAGCAGCCATTGGCTCACGGTCGTTTGGTTGACTCCCAAAATTTCGGCAAGACCCGCCTGGCTGAGTTCCTGCTCGTCCACCAGCTGGCGGATCACTTCAATATAAGGCATATTGAAATTTTACATAATTTCAGGTCAAAAGTCTTGACATAGGTCAAATAACCTAATATAATTATAGTATGTAGGTCTAATGACCTAACTATGCGGGGAAGGGCAGAAACGACAAAGTTTTGGGGGAGAAATTGCCCCCATTCAATGAAATTTCTACCCATTCAACCAACGGTTGAGCGCACCGCATCGCTTTTTCCGCCGCCGTTTGCTATAATTTTTACAAGAAAACTTGCAGGAGGAACTTGATCTATGAAAACAGAATGCGGCAAGGTCATTGCCGCCAACAGGAAGCGGCTCGGGCTGACGCAAGCCGAGCTCGGGGCCGAGCTGAACGTGACGGCGCAGGCCGTGTCGAAGTGGGAAAACGGGATCTCCGAGCCCGACTTTGCCACCCTCCAACGGCTCACCGAGCTCTTCGGGATCGGCGCGGAGGAGTTTTTCGGCGGCAAGAAGACGGAGACGCCCCCCGCAAAGACGGAGGCGGAGCGCGACCCTCCCGCAGTGCAGGAGACGGCCGCGGCGGTGCAAGCTCCGCAGGCGCCCCCCGTCATCATCGGGTATTGCGACGCCTGCAAGAAGCCCATCGAGCAGAACAAGAGCTATCATGTGTATCCCGCGAGGCGCGGGAGAGCGCAGAGGATCGTGTGCGGGACGTGTTATGAACGGGAGGAGGCTTCAAGAAGGCGGAATGAATATGAAGACGAGAGGAAGACGTTCCGCCGCAGCATCATCTTCGCCATCCTCGCCGCGGCGCTCACCGTGCTCATCGGCACCGTGATGGCGATCGCCAACAAAGACCCCGTCTACCTCGTCTCCATCGCCATTGCCGCCGCGCTGTTCATGTTCATCGCGCAGTGCTTCTGGACGAGCTACGCGCTCGACCTCTTGCTCTTCTTCTGCCGCTCCTTCCGTCTCCCCGGGCTGATCTTCACGCTTGACCTCGACGGCATCGTCTGGTTCATCCTTGTAAAGCTGCTCTTCGGCATCCTGACGGGGCTCCTTTCCTGCCTGCTCTTCTGCATAGGGCTCTTTGTTTCCATGGCGGTCGGGGTCGTCACGTTCCCCTTCTGTTTCCCCTCGGAGATCAGAAAGCTGAAAGAAATGAAGGCAGCCTTGTAAACATAAAATCCATAAAAATCAAAGGAGGGATCTATCATGAAACACACATCCGCAAAAATTTTCGGAGTGCTCCTGTGTCTGATCATGGCCCTGTGCCTATGCCTTTCCGCATGCGGGCCCAAGACGGACACACCCACGCCTGAGCCGCCCGTAACGGACGGGTCCGACGACAATGGCGGCAACCCCCCGGTCCCCGCAGACCCCATGCCGACGGCGGCAGACGTCGTTGCGGCGATCGGGAAGCGGGCGGCCGCGGCAGAGCAAAATTACGACTTTATTTTGAAGCTCTCGGGGAACATCGCCGTGGGCGCGTTCTCTTCGCCCAATGCCAACGCCGTCTACACCTGCAACTACCGCTACGATCAAGAAAGCGGGGCGCTCACCTTCAAGCGCGTCACAAGCGGCATCCTGCTCTACGACGCCACCGAATACATCTATTCCTTGGGGGACTCCCGCGTCACCGTGAAGATGAACGGCAAGGACACCGTGAAAAAGGTCGTCACCGAGCGAAAGGACAGCGAACTCCATCTTGCCAATCTCCCCTTCGAGACGCTCGTCGGCTCACTCAAGGCAGATGAGATCTCGGACATCGCCAAGGACGGGGACGGGTATACCGCGAAGCTCAAACTCTCCTCGGGGAATGCCGCCCTCAACGCGATCTGCGGGTTCATCGGCAAGATGGATACGAGCATCAGCCTCAAAGGGGTGACGTTCAACAACCCCGTCTCCGGCCTCGATTTCAGATTCGCGCTCTCGGGCGGGACGCTCACGGGCTATTCCATCGGCGCCTCCGTCTCCGTTCCCGTGTCCCCTGCGAGCGTGACGCTCGACCTCTCCTATGAGATGAAGACGAGCAGCTCCCCCATCTCCCTCCCCTCCGTATCGGGGATCGTGACCGACAAGACGGAGATCGCGGGCGAACTCGCCAAGATCGGGAATGCGCTCAAAGACGTGAAGGACGACGCGGCGTATTCCCTCGACCTCGAGGCCGTCAACGAGATGGACCCCGGCTGGAACGTGAGCGCAACGAAGGATACCTTTGCATCCCGCCTCTACAAGCACACCGACGACAAGGGCGTGACGCACTTCAACAACTCCTTCGAGTATCACAGCCACCACGAAACAGATGGCAAGGAGACCTATAAGTATACCTACGGCAACGTCAAAGAGGATGACGCAACCTACCTCGTATCCCGCAAGGGCGGCAACGAATATACCAAGGCCGAAGGCGTCACCGCAGATACGCAGTTCGCGTTCATGACAAAGCTCTTCGGCCTCACGGCGGAGGAGACGGACTGCATCCGCAAGAAGACGGAGAACGCGACGGAGACTTATACCATATATCTGAGCGACGGCGCCGTCGTGGAGCTGATGGAGGACATCGTGGACGTGCTCAACAGCAATCCCGCCCAAGGGGTCGTCACCGTGGAGAACTACTTCAACGGGACCGACCACACCGTGGAGGACGCCGCGTTCACCGTCGTCATGAAGGACGGCAAGCTCGTCTCCATGGAGCTGGATACCGAGATCAAATACAACCCCACCGAGGGCGAATACACCGAGAACAACGTCACCCTCAATAACCGGCTCACCCTGAAAGTCAACGACAGGCTGGAAAAGGCGGAGGCGTATGAGAGACCCAACAAGGCGGAGTCGATCTTGGGGATCGGCGGGCTCGATTATATCTTGTAACCCCGGCAAGCGATCGCGGAAATATGACAAAGGGCAGGACTTTGACGTCCTGCCCGATATTTTTTTGCGGAGCGGAGAAAAGGAGCCTCAGAAGATGACCTTCTCTTCGTCTTCTCTCTTGCAGAGGGCGAAGAAATCTTCCTTCTTCATCGAGCCGATGTCGCCCTCCCCGCGCTTTCTGACGGAGACGGTCCCCTCTTCGACTTCCTTGTCGCCCACGACGAGCTTATAGGGCACCTTCTCGTTCTCGGCGTCGAGGATCTTTCTGCCGAGCTTCTCCTTGCGCAGATCCGCCTCGGCGCGGAGGCCCATCGCGTTCATCTCATCGGTGATCGCCTGCGCATACTCCGCGGCACGGTCTGTGATGGGAAGCACTTTGACCTGCACGGGGGAGAGCCAAACGGGGAATTTGCCCGCGTAGTGCTCGATGAGGATGCCGATGAAGCGCTCGATGGAGCCGAAGACCACGCGGTGGATCATGATGGGACGGTGCTTCTCGCCGTCTTCGCCCACATATTCGAGGTCGAAGCGCTGGGGCATCTGGAAGTCGAGCTGGATGGTGCCGCACTGCCACGTCCTGCCGATGGCGTCGACGAGGTGGAAGTCGATCTTGGGCCCGTAGAAGGCGCCGTCGCCCTCATTCACGGCATAGGGAAGATGCAGCTCCTCGAGGGCGCCCCTGAGCGCGGAGGTCGCCGCTTCCCAATCCTCGTCGCTCCCCATGCTGTCCTCGGGGCGGGTGGAGAGCTCGACATGGTATTTGAAGCCGAACAGAGAGTAGACCTCGTCGATGATGCGAACGACGCCCTTGATCTCAGAGGCGATCTGTTCGGGCAGCATGAAGATGTGGGCATCGTCCTGCGTGAAGCATCTCACGCGCATGAGGCCGTGGAGCTGGCCGCTCTTTTCATGGCGGTGCACGAGGCCGAGTTCGCCCATGCGGATGGGCAGATCTTTGTAGCTCTTGGGCCAGAGTTTATAGACGAGCATGCCGCCCGGGCAATTCATGGGCTTGATGGCGCAGTCTTCCCCGTCTATCTTGGTCGTGTACATGTTGTCCTTGTAGTGGTCCCAATGGCCCGAGTTCTCCCACAGCGTGCGCGTCATGATCATCGGGGTCTGCACCTCGACGTACCCCTCTCTCCTGTGGATGCCGCGCCAATAGTCGACGAGGATGTTTTTGAGCGTCATGCCGTTGGGGAGGAAGAACGGAAAGCCCTTCCCTTCGGGGAGAAGCGCAAAGAGCTTGAGCTCTCTGCCAAGCTTGATGTGGTCGCGCTTCTTGGCCTCTTCGAGCATGGTGAAATACTCGTCCATCTCCTCCTTCTTGGCAAAGGCCGTGCCGTAGATGCGGGTGAGCATCTTCTTCTTTTCGTCGCCCCGCCAATAGGCGCCCGCGATGGAGATGAGCTTGAAGGCCTTGATCTTGCCCGTCGAGGGAAGGTGCGGGCCGCGGCAGAGGTCGGTGAAGGCACCCTGCTTATAGAAGCTGATGGTCTCCCCCTCGGGAAGGTCACGGATGATCTCGGCCTTGTAGTTCTCATGATAACTGCTCATGAGGGCAAGCGCCTCCTCGCGGGGAAGCGTGAACCGCTCGATGGGAAGATTGCTCTTGATGATCTTCTTCATCTCGGCCTCGATCTTGGCAAAGTCCTCGAGCGTGATGGGCGTCTTGAAGTCGACGTCGTAGTAGAACCCGTTCTCGACGACGGGGCCGATGGCGAGCTTGCAGGTAGGATAGATGGTTTTGAGCGCCTGCGCGAGCACGTGGGCACAGGTGTGGCGGTAGACCTCCAGCCCCTCCCGGTCTTTGAGCGTGACGATCTCGAGCGTGTCGCCCTCGTGAAGGACGGCGGTTGCATCCGTGAGCACGCCGTTGATCCTCGCCGCGACTGCCGCACGGGCAAGCCCCTCCGAGATGGCCTGCGCCGCATTGAGTGCCGTAGCCCCCTCTTCCACGGCGAGCACGTCGCCGTTTTTCAGTGTAATATTCATGACAAATCTCCTTTCAGATGGTTATTATGTCTGACATAATACTTCGCAAAACCGCAAAAACAAATAAAAAAGTCCTCAAAAAGCCCCTTTCGGGAATTTTTAAGGACGCAAAATGCTTGCGCGGTTCCACCTTAATTGCGCCTCGCGGCGCCGCTCTTTTCGGTTGAAAGCACGGAGCGGTTTCGCATTCCGCCGCCATCCGGGGATTCTCAGCCGTGGTCCCCCTCTCTGTAGAAGTGCTCTGCGGAAGCTACTTGTCTCTTCATGTTCGATTGTACGCCTTCCAAAGAAATTTGTCAAGAAAATATCGCACGGTCGGCATAATATTTTTGCAAAAATTTCCCGAGCGAGTCCTCCACCTCCCCGAGGCAGTAGACATAGCCAGCGTCGGCAAGCATGATCTCCGTCTCGGCGTCCTCCGAGCCCGTGAGGCGACTCTTTCTCAAAGGGGCGAAGTTCTCCCCGTAGACGGCATTGCCCTTCACATAGATCTTATGGCGGCTCTCCCCCACCAAGAACTCGCAGAACTGCCTGAGGTCGGCCTCGCAAAAGGCGACGGGGATGTATTCGAGGATGTGCGCCCACTTCTCCCTGAGCATGCCGAGGCGGAAGGCGTAGACGCCGTCGACGCAGATCTCGCGGCCGAGCACCAATCTGTCGCGGATGAAGCGCAGGTCCCCCTCGTAGTCGGCGGCAATGAGCGCGGCACACAGCAGGCGCCGCTCCCGCGCAGGCAGGCAGGATCTGAGATGCGCCTGTAAAAATGCGTATTTATACCCCACGCCGACGATCTCGCACAGCTTATCCGAGATGCGGGCGAGCGTCTCCCTCTTGGCAAGGCAAAAGCGCGCAGCCGTGCGGGTATCCGTAAAGAGCAGTTCGCCGCTCCCGCCCGTGCGCATGATCTCGCCCATGACGGCGTTATAGAGATAGGTGACGAAGGCGCCGTGCTCCCTCGCGTCCGAGACCGTGATTTCTTCCACGCCTTTATTGTATGCCGAACGCACGGATTTATTTATGGAAAATGCGCTACGCTTCCCCCGCGGCGGAAAGCGTGGCGATCTTTGGGGGAGCGGCGCGCTTTTTTTCATGCACGCGGGCGCGAATCCGCCGATACGCCTTTGATTCTACTTGACATTTTTTTCCGTATATAGTACAATATATGGAAATCACCGATCGCAAGAGGTTACGGAATGGATCTGAGATCTATCGAAAAGAAGTGGCAGGCACGCTGGGAAAAGGCAAAGCTCCACAGTTTCGACAAAAAATCCGACGCCCCCAAGGAGTATGTGCTCGAAATGTTCTCCTACCCTTCGGGCGCCAAACTCCACATCGGGCATTGGTATAACTACGGCCCAACCGACAGCTATGCCCGTTTCAAGCGCATGCAGGGGTATAACGTCTTCCAGCCCATGGGATTCGACGCCTTCGGCCTGCCCGCCGAGAACTATGCCATCAAGACGGGCATCCACCCCAAGGATTCCACCGAGAAGAACATCGCCACGATGGAGACCCAGCTCAAGGCCATGGGCGCCATGTTCGACTGGTCGGCGGAGATCAAGACGTGCGAGGAGGACTACTACCGCTGGACGCAGTGGATGTTTTTGCAGCTCTACAAGAAGGGGCTCGCTTACCGCAAAGAGGCGCCCGTCAATTGGTGCCCCTCCTGCAACACGGTGCTCGCCAACGAACAGGTCGTAGACGGCGTCTGCGAGCGCTGTTCCACCGTCGTCGTGCGCAAAAATCTCACGCAGTGGTTCTTCAAGATCACCGAGTACGCCGAGGAACTCCTCACCGGGCTCGACGGCCTCGACTGGCCCGAGAAGACCAAGAACATGCAGCGCAACTGGATCGGGAAGTCCACGGGTTGCGAGATCGAATTCGCGACGGAGCAGGGGGAAAAACTGCGCGTCTTCACGACCCGCTGCGACACCGTCTTCGGCGTCACCTACGTCGTCCTCGCCCCCGAACACCCCCTCGCCCGCAAACTCACCACGCCCGACCGCGAAGAGGAGGTCAACGCCTATATCGAATTCGCCTCCAAGGCCAACGAGATCGAACGGCTCTCCTCCACGCGCGAGAAGACGGGCGTCTTCACGGGGTCCTATGCCATCAACCCCGTGAGCGGGAAGCGCGTTCCCATCTGGCTCGCAGACTATGTGCTCGCCTCCTACGGCACGGGGGCCGTCATGGCCGTGCCCGCCCACGACGAACGCGACTATGCCTTTGCGACAAAATACGGCCTCCCCATCGAGAAAGTCATCGAAAAACGGGGCGGCGAGACCGTGCTCCCCTTCACCGAAGACGGGATCATGGTGGGCTCCCTCCAATTCGACGGGCTCGTGGGAGAGGAGGCGCGCGACGCCGTTGCCACCCACATCTCCAAGCTCGGCAAGGGCGGCAAGAAGATCAATTACCGCCTCAGGGATTGGCTGGTCTCCCGCCAGCGCTATTGGGGCGCGCCCATCCCCGTCGTCCATTGCCCCGCGTGCGGCATCGTGCCCGTGCCCGAGGAAGAACTGCCCGTGCGGCTCCCCTATGACGTGGAATTCCGCCCCGACGGGAAATCCCCGCTCGCCAAGTGCGAAAAGTTCATGAACACCGTCTGCCCCAAGTGCGGCGGCGCGGCACAGCGCGACCCCGACACCCTCGACACCTTCGTTTGTTCGAGCTGGTATTATCTCCGCTATGCAGACTCCAAGAACGCCAAACTGCCCTTCGACAGGGAGGCCGTGGATAAGCTCCTGCCCGTGGATACCTATGTGGGCGGCGCCGAGCATGCCTGCATGCACCTGCTCTACGCCCGCTTCTTCACCAAGGCCCTCCGCGACATGGGCTACCTCGACTTCGACGAACCCTTCAAGCGGCTCGTGCACCAAGGGGTCATTTTGGGCCCCGACGGCAACCGCATGTCCAAGTCGCACGGCAACATCGTCTCCCCCGACGACTACGTCAACGAGTACGGTGCGGACGCCTTCCGCCTGTATCTGATGTTCGGCTTCTCCTATACCGAGGGCGGGCCGTGGAACGACGACGGCATCAAGGCGATCGCACGCTTTTTGGACCGCGTGGAGAAGATCGTCTTGAAGATCGACGGATACAAAAATAAGCGCGACGAGCCCTTCGCCGCAGAGGAAAAGGCACTCGAATATGCGAGAAACTTTGCCATCCGGCGCGTCACCAAGGACCTCGACGCCTTCTCCTTCAATACCGCCGTGGCGCGGCTGATGGAGTTCGTCAACGCGCTCTATAAATACGACGGGCTGGAAAAGAAAAACGTGCCGCTCATGAAAGCGGCGGCGCGCGACCTCATCCTCCTCATGGGCCCCTTCGCCCCCCACTTCGCCGACGAGCTCTGGGAAGAGACGGGCGGCAAGGGCTTCGTGCTCGAACACGAATTCCCCAAGGAAGATCCCGCCGCGCTCGTGCTCGACGAGAAAGAGTATGCCGTGCAGGTCAACAGCAAGATCGTCTGCAAGACGATGATCTCCACCTCCGCGACCAACGAGGAAGTGCAGGCGCTCGTACTCGGCCTGCCCGAAGTCGTGGAAAAGATGGCGGGTAAGAGCGTGAAAAAGTGCGTTGTCGTCCCCGGACGGCTCGTCAATCTCATTGTCGGCTGAAAGATGAAACTGTTATTTTTGCTCGGCGACTATGCCAAGAATTCCCTTGAACGAAAGCTGGCCGAGGAAGCGGGAAAACTCATTGCCAAGGATGCGGAGATCGTGTGGTACGACCCCGCGCGACTACTGCCCGACTCGTTTGAGCCCGACGGCATCTGGATCTTCACGCACGAGGAGGACGGCGGGTGCCCCGAGGACCTCATGACCCTTCTCGGGAAGAACTTTCAGCGCTTTGCGGACATCCCCATCGTGGCCTCGGGCATCGGCGGAAAGGACGGCGCTATGAACGCCGTCTATGAGATCTTCGAATTCGTCGAGGCGCATGACGGACGGTTCATGGAGGACAGCGAGCCGCTCTGCATCCCCCTGCGGACGTCGCGCTTCGAGCTCGAACCCGACGAGAAGATGGACCTCTTCTTCGTCGTGGACGCCTTCCTCAAATACTGCGGCATGGACGACAGCGAATCGCGTAAAATTGCCTTCGGGACCGTCGTCAAAAATTACTTCCGCCTCATGAAATACCTCTCCCCCGACGGGGCAAAGCCCACCGAGCTCTCCATCGAGGGCGACACCGTGCATACGGACGTCGGGGACTTCGACTGCGCCCTCACCCTCGACGCGCCCGCGGAGATGCAGGACCTCCGCATCGAGACCGATACGCTCGTCTCGGACTATGAGATCGAGGAGGGCGAGATCGTCTCCGCCCTGCTGGAAAAGATCCTGCGGGAGTGGTAACCCCCCTCGCGCGCAGAAGGCTTTCGTGAAAGATCTGGCGTCCCTTCCCGAAAAGAAAATTTGCCTCCGCTAAGACGCGGAGGCTTTTTTGTGGCTTTTTTATGCCATTTTTGCTGTTTTGAATAGTACTATGTCAGATAGAATACTACGTTTATGTCTAATATAGTACCTTTATATCCCCATTTCGCGGCAGATATGCGACACATAGAGCGACGCGACATTGACGCCCGTCACCCGCTCGATCCCCCCGAAGAAGGCGTTGGAGTTGACTTCGCAGACGAGCATCCCCTCTTTGCCGAAGAGCAGATCGATGCCGCAGTAATCGAGGCGCAGGGTCTCGCTCACGCGCCTTGCGATGGCGCGGACCTCCTCCGTCGGGGGAAAGGGCTCCCCTCTCCCGCCGCAGGCAATGTTGGAGCGGAAGTCGTGCTCCGAGGTGCGGCGCATGCAGACGGCCGTCTCCCCTCCCACCGCGATGACGCGAAGGTCCTGCCCTGCGCTCTCCGCGATAAACTTTTGCAGGATGTGCGGACGGGGTTTGAGCCGTTGCATGAGCGCGGTGAGTTCTCCATAGCCGTGCGCGAGAAAGACCTGCTCGCCAAGGGAGCCGAAGCACTCTTTGACGACGACGGGGTAGCCGAGCTTTTCCCCGATCTCCTGCGCGGAGACGTGTTCTGCCTCCCCTTTATAGCAGAGCGGCGCAAAGTAAGTCTCGGGCATGGGGACCTTCCCCGCGAGCGCGATGTGGGTGAGCATCTTGTCGTCGCAGAGCTCCACCGCCTCGGCGCGGTTGAAGAGGCGCATGCCGCATGCCTCGAGGCTGCGCGCCGCATACCTGTCCTTGTCGAGATAGACGCAGAACGCATATCGCTTTGCGAGCGCCGACGCCAAACCGTCTCGCTCCGTGTGGGCCGTCCACGCGTTGGGCAGGATGTCCGCCCCGACGCCGCGGGCTGCAAGCTCCTCCGCGATCCTGCGCGGCTGGTATAATTCCCTCTCTTCCGAGAGATATGGATTGATGAGAATGACTGCCTTCATGCTTTCTCCCGTGCATACATGCGGCCGCCCCGTATCGGATCGGGCGCAGGATAGAAAAAAAGCGCGTTGCCGCGCTTTCTTGACGGTTATAAGACGCGGAGCACCGAACAGACTTCGGCGGAGCCGTTTGCCGTGAGCTTATGGACGGCGTTTGCGACGGCCGACTCGTGCGTCACATGCGTCACGAGCACCACCTCCGCGCTGTCTCCGTCCGTACGCTGCATCAGCCGCTCGATGGAGATCCCTCCGTGTGAGAGCACCGCGGCGATCTTGGCAAGGCTGCCCGCCTCGTCCGCCACCTTCATGCGGAGATAGTATGCGCTCTCGAAGTCGGAGACGAACTTGACGTCTTTGGCGGGCGCGGCCGTATTCTTGAACGTCGCATAGTGCAGCTCGGTGTGCGTGGCGGCATAGAGGATATCCGAGACGATGGCACTGCCCGTGGGGAGATCCCCCGCACCCTTGCCGTAGAGCATGACGTCGCCCACGCAATCGCCCGTGATGAAGACGGCGTTGTAACTTCCCCCGACGGACGCAAGCGGGTGCCCCTTGGCGACAAAGGCGGGATGCACACGCACCTCGATGCCTGCGGGCGTGTTCTTGCCCACGGCAAGCAATTTTACGGTGTAGCCGAGCTCGTGCGCGTTCCGGATGTCCGCCGCCGTGACTTTGGTGATCCCCTCGCGGCAGACCTTGGAATAGGGCACCTTCGTGTGGAAGGCGAGCGAGGAGAGGATGGAGAGCTTGTAGGCTGCGTCGTACCCCTCCACATCCGCAGCGGGATCGGCCTCCGCATAGCCGCGCGCGACCGCCTCCGCAAGAGCGGCTTCGTATGGGATGCCCCGCTCGCACATCTCGGTGAGGATGTAGTTGGTCGTGCCGTTGATGACGCCGACGAGCGAGGAGATCTCATTGGACTGCAATCCGTCGAGCAAGGTGCGGATGACGGGGACCCCTCCCACGCAGCTGGCCCCGAAGAAGAGGCCCGCGTTGTGCTGTTTGGCCGCCCGCTCGAGCTCATGCCAATATTTACAGAACAGCTCCTTGTTGGAAGTGACGACCGTCTTGCCCGCGTTGAGTGCGTCGAGGTCGTAGTCTTTGGCATCCGTCACGCCGCCCATGCACTCCACGATGATGTTGACGTCGGGGTCTAACACGACTTCCGCGATGTTGGCCGCGAGTTTCTCTGCGGGAACGCCGAGCGCGAGCGCCCGCTCCCTGTTCTTTTCGAGGACGCTCTCCACCGTGATGTCCACATGTTGCGTCGTGCGGAAAAATTCCGCGTGGTCCGTCAGGATACGGTATGTTCCGCCCCCGACGACGCCGAGGCCGAGGATGGCCACTCCCACTTTTTTCATTTCCCTTCCTCCGAATTGAGATCGTACAAATATTTTAAGCCGTCGAGCGTGAGCATCCTGTCGATGACGTCGATGCACTTGGTCTCTTGGGCCATGACTGCGGAAAATCCGCCCGTTGCTACGGTGAGCACATTCTCCGTCTTAAGTTCTGCCTTGATCTTTCTGACCATGTACTCCACGAGCCCCGCAAAGCCGAACACGATGCCGGCCTGCATGTTGGTGACGGTGTTGGTCGCGATGACGCTCTTGGGCGCCTCGATCTCCACGCGGGGAAGTTTTGCCGTCCCGCTGGTGAGGCTATCCAAGGAGCCCTTGATGCCGGGCGCGATGACGCCCCCGATGAAGGCGCCCTCTTTGATGACGTTGAACGTCGTCGCCGTGCCGAAATCCACGACGATGATGGGACGCTCCGCGCCGTATTTTCTGATCGCCGCGACGTTGTTGACGACGCGGTCCGCTCCCACCTCTTTGGCGTTGTCCGCGAGCATTTTGAGCCCTGTCTTGATGCCGGGGCCGATCTGCTTGGGACGGACGGAGAGGTAGTCGCCGAGCATGTGCTCCATCGTGTAGTCGAGGCTGGGGACGACGGAAGAGATGATGCCGCCCGTGACGTCCGCCGCCTCGATCCCCGCGAACAAGAGCATGGAGATGAGCTGGCACCCGTATTCATCCGACGTCTTCTTGTGGTCGGTGGCGACGCGGAAGGAAAATTTCAGCGCGTCCCCGTCGTAGATGCCGTATTTGATGTTGGTGTTGCCGATGTCGATGCAGATGATCATTGGTCTTGCTCCGTAGATTGCGTGGCGGGTTGCGCCTGTTTCTTATGGGTACGGCCGCCGATGACGCGTTCCGCCACGACCACGATGCGGTGGATGGCAGGCGCGACCAAGAGGTTGACCGCAAATTCAATGAAGAAATTCCATGTGACGAGAACGACGATGATGAACACAAAGATGTTCATGCCGCTCATCTCGAGGTCCCCCTGAAAGACCGTGATGGCGTTCCCCATGCACAGGCATCCGAGGATGAACAGCCCCGTATTGATGACGGGCACGAGGCCGGCCGCGACGAACACGGCGACGTATTGATTTCTTTTTGCAATGAGACGGTAGACAAAACCCGCAATGAGGCCCGCCGCCGTCGTCTTGACGATACAGGTGAGCACGGTCACGGCGGGGCTGTATGTCCAGATCACCGTGTAGAAGGGCGAGAGCCCCATGATGACCTGCACGAGCACGACGACGCCGCATGCGCACCCGAGCACCGCACCCATCACGGGGCCGAAGAGAATGGCGCCGAGGACGATGGGGATGAGCGTGAAGTTCAGCTGTACAACGCCGATCGCAATGGTCCCGCCGAAGGCCTGCAACACGACGACGAGAGCGAGGAGCACCGCGGTATAGGCGATGTTCTTTGCGGAGAAGAGTTTCTTCGCTTCCATAAATTTTACCTCCATCGGATCCCTCCTTAGGCGAGGGTATCCGTAGAAAACGGACGAAAGCGCACGGTTTTCCCCATTAAATACGGGAGCGTGTGCACGGCGCTTCTATGATCGGGGGATACGGCCGCAACGTGGCGCGTGCCGTTCCTCATAGGCGCCTTTTTCATTATAACAGAGTTTTTCGCATTTGGCAACCGAATGAACGAACTCCGCCGTAACATTTTTCCCCTTTCTATCCATATGATGGAATAGAACACCGCAGGACCCATGATTACATACTCTGCGGTCACTTCAAGGAGGAAGAACTATGAACGGTTGCTTGAATGGCAATAGCTGCCTTTGGATTCTCATCATCGCGCTGCTTCTCGGGTCGAACGGCACCAACCTGCTCAACTCGAGAGCGCTTCAAGGTTGCGGATGGCCCCTTCTTGTCGCCCTCGCATATTGCATGTGCAAGAACGGTACCCTCTCCCGCCTGCTCGGGAACCTCGGCGGCTGCGGCTGCAACGGCTGAGTTTGGAATCCGATCCCTTAGAGAAATCCCCGCGCTCTTTTACGCGGGGATCTTTCTCGTTCGGCATTCATTTGCGCACATGTCCGTTCTTGGTTTCACGCGGCGTCACTTTCTGCCCATGAGAGATTGCAGGGCGACGATCGTCTTGGCGTCGCGGATGCGGCCGTCTGCGACCATGGCAAAGGCCTCTTCGAGGGGGAGAAACAGGACGTCGAGAAATTCCCCCGCGTCGGGATGGGCGTTCCCGCGGCGCACGTTTTCCGCCTCATAGATGTAGATCTTCTCGTTGGTATAGCCGGGCGTCGGATAGAGCGTGAACAGAAGCCTCGAACTCCCTGCGACAAGGCCCGTCTCCTCCCCAAGCTCGCGGAGCGCCGCCTGCGCGGGGTCCTCCCCCGCCTCGAGCTTGCCCGCGGGGATCTCGAGCAGTTCTTCGCCGTAGGCATAGCGGAATTGGCGCACGAGCGCGATCTTTCCATCCAGGACGGCAACGATACATGCCCCGCCCGGGTGCTCGACGAGTTCGCGCTTGCAGGGGGTCCCGTCGGGGAGCAGGGCGTCGTCACAGCGCACGTTGACGATCTTCCCGCGGTAGACATAATTTTTATTGACAATCTTTTCCGTGAATTCCATAGATATTATGTCCTTTACAGCGATGCGGCAAATGCGAAGAGCTCGCGGCTCTCCTCGATGGAGAAGGCGCGGAGGAAATACTTATAGCCCGCGAGCACGGCCATGAAGGCGTCCGCATCCCGCTTTTCCGCGGCGGAGGAAAGTCCGCCGAAGAGCAGGGCGGCAGCGGCCTCCCCTTCCTCCCCAAGCGCATAGACCGAGATACGGCTGCGCTCGGCAGAAAGCATCTGCGGGACGCACGCAAAGACATCCTCCGCGGGCGCATCTGCATGCGGCTCGGCCTTGGAGAGCGCGGGGAAACAGTCAGCGACGATATCGCGGAAGGGCTTGACGACGCGGTCTGTAAAGACGAGAAAGCTCGCCGTGTAACTGCCGTCTACATAGAAATAGCGGAGGAGGAAATCGTCGAGCTCCATCGTGCCCGCGTCGAATTCCACCATGAGGCAGAAGACGAAGGCAAGGACGTCTTTCCGCTCGGCGGGAAGATACGCAACGCCGCGCGACGTGCCCGGGGCTGCGGGATAGCGCAAATAATCCCTGCGGGCCGCGGCATAGTGAAAGCCCTTCGTGACCGCCGTAAACAGCTCCGTGAGTTCCCGGCTCCTCGCGATCTTCTGCAAGATCTCCCTGATCTTGCCCCCGGCCATACGGTAATCGCACTCCATGAGCGCGTTGCAGCTCTCCAAAAATTCCGAGATGCGCTCGTATTTCTCTTCCATCGTGCCTCCGCGGGAGGAATGCCTTCCCCCCCTTTCCACTTGTGTTTTCCTATATTATAGCACAAACCGCGCAATTATGAAAGTGTTTTCGAAAAAAACAGTGCGGGTTTTCAAGATTCTTTCTTTTTGATTTTTTTGCAAATTATTTTTCGGAAAAGCCTTGCTTTTATCCGAGTTTTCATGTATAATATGGACAAATCCATCAGGGAGGGAAATCCTAATATGAAATCCATCACCATCAACCTCGAAATGTCGAGCAGCGTCAAGGAATTCGTCAATATCACGCAGAGCTATGACTATGAGATCAACATCAAGAGCGGCCACTATGTCGTCGACGCGAAGTCCATCCTCGGCCTCTTCAGTCTCGACACCTCCAAGCCCCTCACCGTCGAGATCTACAGCGACGACTGCGCAGACCTTCTTGCCAAGCTCGATAAATTCAAGGCGTAATTTTCTCACCGCACACCGCGGTGTCTCCGCAAGCGAAAGCAGACGAGTCGCTTAAAACTTTTAAGCGGCTTATTTGCTTAAAGAAGAATTCATGATTACATAGGATACTCATGCAGATCAAAGGCGAGACTTCGGTCAACAAACTCATTCTCCTCTTTGTCTTCGACAAGATGGAGAGCCCCCTCTCGGAACGCACGCTCGTGGATATGTGTACGTCGTCCAACGATTGGATCAATTATATGGACTGCGTCGTTCTCATCCACAAGATGCTCTCCGACGGCTTTATCTGCGAGATCCCCGGCGGCGACGATCCCCTCTACACCATTACCCCGGAGGGAAGGGAGACGCTCGCCAACTTCTACATCAACATCCCGCGCAGTTCCCGCGAAGAAATTTCCCGCTATGTCAAGACAAACGGCGCAAAATTCCGCACGCGGCAGGAGTGCAAGTCGGATTACTACCAGAACAAGGACGGAACATTCACCGTCTTTTTGAAGATCCTCGCCCCCGTCCAGCCCATGCTCGAGCTCAAATTCGTCGTCCCCGATAAAAAGACGGCGAGCCGTATCTACAAAAAATGGGAAGACAAGGCCGCCGAGCTCTATTCCGTCGTATACGAAACACTTGTGGATTAAAGACCTGCAAATAAAAGTCAAGTAAAAAGCGGGAAGATTTTCTGAGGATTTTTGCGAGAGAAAGAGCGCAAGACA
>CANQJJ010000036.1 GCA_947624215.1 uncultured Clostridia bacterium | reverse complement strand
AAACTATATCACATGGAGCGCCTCGTTCGCTATCTTTTTTCTATTCCCTTTTGTCTCACATCAATTGTAATCATACACTTCCGCTCCCCGCTTTTGCGCGAGAAGAGTTGACACGCGCGCGTAGATTTGCTATAATATTCGCATGACAGAGAAAGGAAAATTCATCGTATTCGAGGGGACGGACGGCAGCGGCAAGACGACGCAGATGAAGCTGCTTGCGGACTACCTCGCGGGCAGGGGGATAGACGTCGAGACGACGCACGAGCCCACCTGTTCCCCCTTCGGGACACTGCTGCGGCAATGCATGTCCAAGAAGATCGACACCAACGAACGCACCATCGCGGCCCTCTTTGCGGCCGACCGCATCGACCATATCCAGAATCCCGCAACGGGCATGCTCCCCAAGCTCGCCGCGGGCAAGACCGTGCTCTGCGACCGCTACTATTTTTCCTCCTACGCCTACAACGGCGGTTTTGTCCCGCTCGATTGGGTTATCGAACTCAACAGGCCTGCCGCGGAGCTCCTGCGGCCCGACCTCATCCTCTTTTTGGACATCCCCGCCGAGGACGGCATGGCACGGGTCGGGCGCCGCACCGAGATCGAACGCTATGAAAATTTAGAGCGGCAGAAGCTCATCCGTGCCAAATATTTTGAGGTATTCGAGCGGTTCCGCGGGGAGGAGAACATCGTCATCGTGAAGAGCGAACGGGAAAAGGAGGCGACGCAGGAGAAGATCCGCCGCGCCGTCGACGCGCTCTTTGGGGGGGAAGCATGAGAGAGCTCGTTGTCGGAGAAATTTTGAAGCCGCAAGGGATCCGCGGGGAAGTGAAGGTGAAGCCGTTCACGGACTCGGCCGAGACGTTCCGCTCGTTCAAGCGCGTCTTTTTGGGAGAGGAGGAGTATAAAGTGCTCTCCGTGCGCACGGGGGACGGGTTTGTCTACTTGGGGCTGAGGGGGATCGCAGACCGCAATGCGGCCGAGCTTTTGCGCGGGAAAAAACTGACCGTTCCGCGCGACGAGGCGCCCGCGTTGCCCGAGGGGAGCTACTACATCGCAGACCTCTTGGGGAGCACCGTCAAGACGGCCGAGGGAGAAATCTTGGGGACGCTGAAAGACATCACGCAGGCGGCTTCGGATATCTATACCTTGGACATGGGTGGCCGCGATGTGCTCTTCCCTGCCGCGAAGGGAGTGATTTTGCAGGTGGACCCCGCGGGCAAGACCATCGTCGTAGACAAGGCGCGTTTCAACGAAGTCGCCGTCCTTTGAGCCCCCTCCATGGGAGGTGCGAAGACTGTGTTGTGGGAAACGCGCGCCCCTCTTGCTGTCCCTCCACTCACGCGCGTCATCCTGAGCCGTAATGATGATACGAAGTCCGACCCTCATACCGAGCCGTAGGCGAGCGTATCTTGAGCGAAAAGGCACAATTGTTCCTCATCAGCCCATGCTGATGTTTTCATTGCACATGGTCGCTCAGGATTCACTCGGGTCCTTGGCGGACCCTCGGAATGAGGGAGAGGGTACCATGTCCGAAAGAGTATCGCATAAAACGAGAAAATCACCTGTATGGGAGAACAACATATGAACGGTGAAGAAAATATGAACAGTGCAGAAAAGGCGGCCAAGGCCCGTGAAGCTAAGGAAAACGCCAAGAGAGCCAAACGCCAAGCCCGCCGTGAAAGCGTCGGAAATTTCTTTGGAGCCATCGGAAATTTCTTTGCAAGTATAATAGATGCCATTCTGTCATTCTTCAAACTTATCGGCGTGGGGATCTGGAAACTCTTCAAACTTATCGGAATCGGATGCCGTTATGTTTTCAATTTTTTTACAAATTTCCACACGATTGCTGTTCTTTTCTTATGCAGTTGTGCGGCCTGCTTCGTCCTCGAGGCGATCGGCGCCTCAGACAGATCTGTGGTTGCTATCACCATGCAGCAGATCACCTTTTACGTCTCTATCGGACTCTTTGTTTTGGATGTGATCTTCACCGTATACTACTTGGGATATGATGGTGAAATTGATGAATTATACACCGTCTCGTATGGAGCTTCGGGCCTTGTTATAGGTATTGCGATTTTCGTCATGGGGTGCGTGACCTTGGGCATGGGTCGGCTGAATATTTTTAAGTCCACCTATTATGATGAAGTGAGCGGCGTTGTCTATGCCGAGCTGGATGCGGGGTATGTCGTTTGGGAGATCAAACCCGAACAGGAAAACGTGACCATTCTCTCGGAGTATAACGGGCTTGCCGTGACGGGGCTTCGGGATCACGCCGCCATGGGAAACACCAAGATGAAGAGCCTGATCTTCTCCCCCGGCGGGAAATACACGATCGAGCCCTATTCTCTTGAAAACTGCGCCGCGCTCATCGACATCCACTTCGGCGAGTCCTCGAAATTTGAGATCTCCGAGAATGTCTTCCTGAACTGCACGCGGTTGGCTACCTTCGACTGCGGCACCGAAAATACGATAAAAATCCTCGGCGCGGCCCTCGGCGACGTGGACGTTGTGGTCGGGACGAATTCCGCCGTGGAGATCTACGGGCGCGTTGGCAGTTATCATTTCCGCGAAAGGTTTGACTTTGCGGGGTCGGCGCTGTTTACCGCGTCCCGCGGTTCCGACGATGAGCTCACATACCTCGCCCTCGCGGATGAGATCTACCTGCCGAGTTCGGTGACGTACATTCCCGACAATTTCTTTGGGGATGAGGGCACCGCTTGCAAGGTCTACTACGCGGGCACCGAGGAGCAATGGCATACGCTCAAGATCGGCGAACACGGCAACAGCAACTATGCGAACGATAAGGTCGCCCTCGTCTACGAATACAGCGAATAAATGCGGGACGGGTACGAAGTCCGCGTGGTGGTAAGCGCGTCATCCTGAGCCGTAATGATGATACGAAGTTCGACGCGGCCGTCCCCGAAGGATCCCGAAGAACGAAGTCCGACTGCTTGGGAAACAGACCAAGCGTTCTATTACGTCACCCTGAGCCGTGTCGAAGGGTCACCGCAGTGTTAATAATAAGGTGATGTTTACTTCGCCTACGGCTCGTGTCGCGCTTGGAATCACAAATAGAAGCCTCGCGCGGTCGACTACGCTCAACATGACGTTATTGGAATGCCTGGTTCGCTCACACGGGCTTGGTCGTAGCAAGATTCCTTCGCGGATGAGCAGTTCGCTTAAACTCATGCTCTATCGGCTCAGAATGACGCTCCGATCGGGCTTAATCGCCGCCCCACCCCCCTACCCCCCTCCCACGGAGGGGGCTCGCGCGGGGTTGCCTCGGTCGGACAGAATGACGCTCGGGTGGGGCTCTGTCGCAGACATGGTACCCCCTCTGTTGTAGTAAGCGTGTCATACCGAAGCCCCATAAGGGGCTGAGTGTATCCCCTCAAACGAAGTCCGCGGTGTGGGAAACGTGGCCCCTCTTGCTGTCCCTGTAAGGGAAAGTGGCGCACCGGCCTTGTGCGCCGAAAGGGTTTCTGTTTCTCGGTTCTATGTGCGTAAAACCCCTCAGTCCCGCAAGAACGGCGGGCCAGCTCCCCTTACAGGGGCGCCGAGGGTTCGCTCACACGAGCCCCGTCGCGGACATGGTACCATCAGATGATGTCAATGGACATAAATAAACATGGCAGCAGGGTTTCTTACAGACCTGTCGGGTCTCAAGGGTCTGTCGGAAAATAAACCGGAATATTCATATGTAAGGAGGTAAAAACGGAAAAATGTCTGTCATTCTCGAATGCAAGGACCTCTATAAGCGCTATGGCTCCAAGCCTGCGCTCGTCGGGGTCAATTTCTCGGTGGAAGAGGGCGGCGTCGTAGGGCTCCTCGGCCCCAACGGGAGCGGTAAATCCACGCTCATCAAGCTCGCCATGGGCATGTTGCAGCCCACGCAGGGCGAGGTGCTCGTCAACGGCACGCGTCCCTCCCCCGCCACAAAGGCAGTTACGGCCTATCTCCCCGATAAGGACTTTTTGAGCAGCTGGATGCGCGTCGAACAGGCGGTGAAATACAGTGCGGATTTCTTTGCCGACTTCAACCATGACCGCGCCGACGACATGCTCTCCCGCCTCGGGATCGGCTACAAACAGCGCATCAGGTCCCTCTCCAAGGGCACGCGCGAAAAGCTCGGCCTCATCCTCACGATGGCGCGGGACGCCAAGCTCTTCATCCTCGACGAGCCCATTGCGGGCGTAGACCCCGCCGCACGCGACTACATCCTCGACTTCATCATGGGCAACCGCCCCGACGGCTCGACGGTGTTCCTCTGCACCCACCTCATCGCGGACATCGAGCCCATCCTCACGCACGCCATCTTTTTGAACTGCGGCAAAGTCGTCCTCGACGAAGACGTTGCGGCAGTGAAACAGCGCACGGGCAAGAGCCTCGACGCACTCTTCAGGGAGGAATTCAAATGGTAGGAAAACTCATGAAACACGAGCTCTACGCGCTCTTCCGCGTCATCCTGTGGATCTCTATCGCCGTAGTCCTCTTTGCCGTCATCAGCAGGTTTCTCCTCTCGGAGACCATCGTGCAGAACGCGAGCAACAGTGCGGCAAGCGGAAACATGCTCATCCTCACGATCGCGCTCATCGTATTCTACATCCTCTCGATCGGCGCGCTCATCATTGCGGCATGGGCGGTCTCGGTCGCCCGCTTCTATAAGTCCCTGTTCACGGGGGAGGGCTACATGACGCTCGCACTGCCCGTCAGTGCCGACCAGCTCATCTGGGCGAAATTGCTCTCTGCCCTCATTGCGATGTTCTATGCCACTGCGGTCAGCGTCGGCTCCATGTTCATCCTGTTTGTGGGCACCGTGGGCGACGCCGTCGGCCTCGGCGGGTTCCTCGAGGTCATCGCGACCCTCTTTGAAGACCTGACGGGGGGAGACGTGCTCTATATGATCGAGAGCGTCCTCGCCGCCATCTTCTCCATCCCGATGTCCCTTCTCGTGCTGTATGCGGGCATCTCCATGGGGCAGTTCTTTACGGCACACCGCGTCGGCATGATCTTGCTCATCTTCGGCATCCTCTATGTCGTCTGCAACGTCGTCTCCGTCATCGGCGTGACGCCCCTCACCACCTATCTGACTGTCAACGTCGCGGGCGGGGAACACATCGTCAGCTGGTTGCAGATCTTGTTCTACGCCGCCGTGGACGTGGGCTGTTTCTTCCTCGTGCGCTATATTTTAAGGAATAAGGTCAACCTCATCGCATGAAGATCACAATTCTGACGCTCTTTCCCGAGATGTTCACGGCGCTCGACGCGTCCATTTTCGGCCGCGCGAAAAAGCAGGGACGGCTGGAACTCGAAGTCGTCGATATCCGCTCTTATACCGAGGACAAACACCTCAAATGCGACGACTATCCCTTCGGCGGCGGGGCGGGGATGGTCATGATGGCGCAACCCATCGGAAGCGCGATCGAAGGGGTAGACCCCGGACATGGTGCCCGCAGAATTTATCTCTCCCCCAAGGGAACGACGCTCACGCAGGAGAAAGTCATCGCCCTTTCGGAGGAGGAACACCTCGTGCTCCTGTGCGGCCACTATGAGGGCGTGGACCAGCGCGCGATCGACCTCTTCATCGACGAGGAGATCTCCATCGGCGACTATGTGCTCACGGGCGGCGAACTGCCCGCGATGGTGCTCTGTGACTGCGTGGCGCGGTATATCGACGGGGTGCTCTCGCCCGAGTCGCTCGTAGACGAGAGCTTTTCCGAGGGACTGCTCGAATACCCGCAATACACGCGGCCGGTGGAATACCGCGGGCTGACCGTACCCGAAGTGCTCCGCAGCGGCAACCATGCCGAGATCGACAAATGGCGGCGCGAGCAGGCGATCGCCCTCACGAAGAAGCACCGCCCCGACCTGCTGAAATAGCCATACAAGCGGCCCTTGTTGCCCAAGCCTCGTGTGAGCGACCAAGGCATTCCCAATTACGTCATGTTGAGCCTGTCGAAACATCACCTTATTATTAAGACTGCGGTGACCCTTCGACACAGCTACTTCGCCTTTGGCTCGTGTCGCGCTTAGAATACCAATAGAAGCCTCGCGCGGTCAGGGTGACGTAATAGAACGCTTGGTCGCATACGAAACCCTTTCCCCCTCGCAAGGGCCTCGGGGTACTTTCCCTTACAGGGACAGCAAGAGGGCGAACCGCTCATCCGCGAAGGAATCTTGTAACGCCCAAGTATCGTGAGAACGAACAAGCCAATAATGTCATGAAAACGATCCAATGGTATCCCGGGCACATGGCAAAGGCCATGCGCATGATGGAGGAAAATCTTTCGCTCAGCGACGCCGTCGTGTTCGTGCTCGACGCCCGCTGTCCCGCCGCGAGCTTCAACCCGCGGCTCTTGTCGCTTGCCAAGGACAAGCCCGTGCTCTTCCTCCTCAACAAGGCCGACCTCGCCGACGGCAGAAAAGATTTTGCCGCGCGCATCCGTGAAAAGGGGAGGAAGGCGCTTGCCGTTTCGGCCAATTCTTCCATGAGTCTCCGCCTGCTCAAAGCGGCCATGGAGGACCTCGCCGCAGACCGCATCGAGCGCAACCGCCAAAGGGGGATCAAAAAGCCCGTGCGGTTCATGATCGCGGGCATCCCGAATACGGGCAAGAGCACCGTCATCAACCTCCTCGCGGGAGCCAAGAAGGCGCAGACGGGGGACAAGGCGGGGGTGACCCGTGCCAAACAGTGGGTCAAGTGCGGTGATTTCGAGCTCCTCGATACGCCCGGCACCATGCCGCCCGCGTGCGACGACCAAGTTCTCGCGCGCCGCCTCGCCTATGTGGGAAGCATCAACGACGACATCCTCGCCATCGACGAGATCGCGCTCTCTCTGCTCGAAGAGATGCAATCGGCCTACCCCATGTCCTTAACGGAGCGTTACGGAACGGCCGAGGGGACCTCTCTGGAACTGCTTGAAGCGGTGTGCAGGAGGCGCGGGTTTATCGTGCGCGGCGGGGAATTTGACTATGAACGCGGGGAACGGGCCGTCCTCGATGATTTCAGAAAGGGCAAGCTCGGCCGCGTCACGCTCGACACGTTCGACGACCTCTCCTCCGTCGGCCTGTGAGGAGGGCGAAGTAGCCGGCGGAGTTCATCCCGCGCGTCATTCTGCCCGACCGAGGCTTCTGATTGTGCTACTAAGGTCGACACGAGCGCGTAGCGCGAAGTAGCCGTAGCAGTCCAAGCCCATCCCGAGCGTCATTCTGAGCCGATAAAGCATGACTTTCATCGAACTGCCCATCCGCGAAGGAATCTTGCTACGACCAAGCCCGTGTGAACGAATGCTTTCATGATATAAGCGGAAACTCCGAGATTCCTCGGCTACGCCTCGGAATGACGTGCTTGTGCGCTTCACACCGCGGACTTCGTGCCCCGTCCCTCATTCCGACCGAGGCAGAGCCGAGGGAGTGAATCTTGAGCGACCAAGTTTCTGAAAACATCAGCATTGGCTGATGAAGATCTCTTGTGCCTTTTCGCTCAGGATACGCTCGGGCTGACGCCCTCGGTATGAGGGATGTCCGTCGCCCATTGCGCGTTCGCCCCTAAAATAAATTTTGATCGAGGTACATAATGGATATTCCGTCGTGGGAGCGGGAGCTCGCCGGGAAGGGATTTACCGCCGTGTGCGGCGTGGACGAAGTGGGAAGAGGACCGCTGGCGGGGCCTGTCGTCTGCGCCGCCGTCATCATGCCCATCGAGGAGGAATTCCGCGTCAAGGGCGTGAACGACAGCAAAAAACTGTCCGCCAAAAAGCGCGAACAGCTCGCCGAAGAGATCAAAAAAGTCGCCCGCGCCTATGCCATCGCCGAAGTGGACGCCGAGACGATCGACCGCATCAACATCTTGCAGGCGACGCGGCTCTGCATGAAGGAAGCCATCGAATCGTTGGGGGTACCCGCGGACATGGTACTCGTCGATGGCGTCATGACCCTCGACGTCGCCCTCCCGCAACAGAGCATCGTGAAGGGGGACGAGAAGGTCTATTCCATTGGCGCGGCGAGCATTCTCGCCAAAGTCTACCGTGACGCGCTCATGAAGCAATATGCCGATGCCTATCCCGAATATGCCTTCGCGAGCAACGTCGGCTACGGCACCAAGGAGCACATTGCGGCCATCCGCGAGGTGGGGATATGCAAAATTCACAGAAAGACTTTCGTCAAAAATTATTGGGACGGCAAGGAGAGACCTTGACCTGCAAATACCTCAAAAAGCACGGGTATAAGATCCTCCTGCGCAACTTCGTCACGCCCTACGGGGAGGCGGACATCGTGGCCGAGAGCCGCGACGGATATGTCTGCCTCGTGGAGGTCAAGACGCGCTCTGCCGACGACTACGGCCTGCCCTCGGAGGCGGTGAACCGCGAGAAACGGCGCCGCTACCGTAAAATCGCCGATTACTACTGCGCCATCCAAAACAGGGAGGTGCCCATCCGTTTCGACGTCGCCTCCATCTGCGACGGCGTCTTGGATTACTTCGAGAACGCCTACATCTGAGCGCATCGGATGGGGGCATGTCTGAAAAAGCCCCTCACGTTTTCACAAATGACGGCGTCAGAAGCACTTCTCGCGCCGTTTTTTCTTGCAGTCTTCCTCGTTGCCGCACTGATAGCAGAGCTCGTTTTCGAGATGCGCGCCCTGCCGGAAATCGGCGAGGTTTTTCGTCGTCGTGTCGGCGATGTTTTCGAGCGCCTCCTCGGTGAGAAAGGCCTGGTGCGAGGTCACGATGACGTTTGGCATGGAGATGAGCCGCGCGAGGGTATCGTCCTCCACGATGTGCCCCGAAAAGTCGTGGAAGAAGACGTCGGACTCCTCCTCATAGACGTCGAGGCAGGCCGCCCCCACGATACGCCGCTTGATGCCGTCGAGCAGTGCCTCCGCGTCGATGAGCGCCCCGCGCGAGGTGTTGAGGATGACGACGCCCTTTTTCAGTTTCCCGATCGTCTCCTCCCCGATGATGTGGTAGGTGTCCTCCGAGAGGGGGCAGTGCAGGGAGATGATGTCGCTTCGTGCGAACAGTTCGTCGAGCGGAACGTAGTCATATCCCGCGGCGGGGTATTTGTCGTAGGCGATGACGTGCATGCCGAACCCGCGGCAGATGTCGATGAAGATCCTGCCGATCTTGCCCGTGCCGATGACGCCCACCGTCTTGCCGTGCAGATCGAACCCCGTGAGCCCCGAGAGGGAGAAGTTGAAGTCCTTGGTGCGGTTATAGGCCTTGTGGATGCGCCTCACCGAGGTGAGCAGCAGCGCCATGGTGTGTTCGGCGACGGCGTAGGGGGAGTAGGCGGGCACGCGGACGACGTGGATCCTCCCGAAACAGGCCTTGAGGTCGACGTTGTTGTAGCCCGCGCACCTGAGCGCGATGATGCGCACGCCGTAGGAATACAGCTTTTCGATGACGGCGGAACTCAGATCGTCGTTGACGAAGACGCACACGCCGTCGAACCCGCGGGCGAGCTCGCAGGTGTCCCCGTTGAGGCGGGTCTCGTAGAACTTGAAGAGGATGTCCCGCTCCTTGCCGAGGCGGGTGAAGAAGGGGACGTCGTAGTCTTTGGTATCGAAGAATGCGATTTTCATGGAAGAGCCTCCTGAAAACAGTATACCACACGCGGGGATTTTTGTCCATACCGTCTGCAAAAAAGCGGAGGGCCTTTCTTCCCGCAGGCAGAATTTTCCGCCGACCCCTCCCGAATGCTTGACGGCATGGGGGATTTTATATTATAATAATGTTATGAACAAGGCGGCGCGTCTCCATAGCGGAGATAGGGATTCGCCGTGGGGGCAGATCATTCCGCACAAGGAGGTCCGCCTCTTTTTGCTTTTGGAAGAAGGCAAGAGCAACTTTTCCGCTTCGGCCGTTTTTGCCCCGCGATCTACTCTTCAATGCGGGGAACGCCGAACGCTTATCTCAGGAAAAACCCAAGGAGGAAAAAATATGATTTACCGTCTGTATGTAGAGAAGAAGGAGGGGTTCGACCACGAGGCCAAGGCGCTCCTCTCCGAATGCCGCGAGCGGCTGGCGCTTGCAAATGTCGAAAATGTCCGCATCCTCGACCGCTTCGACGTGGAGGACCCCGGCGAGGAGCTCTTCAAGGCATGCGTCCCCGCCGTCTTTTCCGAGCCGCAGACGGAGACCGCCTCGGAGTGCGTCGATCTATCGGGAGCGCGCGTCTTTGCCTTGGAGCACTTTGCGGGCGACCCCGACAGACGTGCCGCCTCTGCCGCGGAGTGCATCCGTCTTCTCGCCCCCGAAACAAAGCCCGTCATCCGCACGGCGAGGGTGTATGTCCTCTACGGCCCCGTGACGGAGGAAGACATTGCGGCCGTCAAGCGGTATGTCCTCCTTGCAGCCGCCCGTCGGGAGGCGAGCCTTGCCATCCCCGAGAGCATGCAGTCTGCCCCTTCCGTACCCGCCGAGACGGAGACGATCGGCGGCTTCCTCACCATGGGGCAGGGGGACCTTGACGAATTACGGCATACCCATGCCCTTGGGATGGACGCAGAGGACATGGCTTTCTGCCAAAATTACTTCCGCACCGAGATGCGCGAGCCGACGCTCACCGAGCTTCGCATGTTCGATGTGCTTTGGTCGGAGCCCTGCCGCCGCACGGCCTTCACCACTGCGCTCGGCGGGGTCACCTTCGAAGACGGCATGCTGGAGAGAGCGTATGAGGAATACCTTGCCGCGCGCAGGGAGCTGGGGGAGACAAACCCCGTGACCCTCGCGGACGTCGGCAACATCGCCTGCAAACTTCTCAAAAAGCGCGGCCTACTCGAAGCCCTCGGGGAGGACGACGCCTGCCCGGTCAAGATCAAGGTGCGCGTAGACGGCGAAGACGAGGACTACCTCCTTCTCTTCGGGAACGGGAGGGATGCGGACCCCGGCGACGCCCTCGGAGTGCCGCTCGCGGGGAAGAGGTATGGCTATGCCGCCATGCACCTCTCCTGTGCGGGGGACCCGTTTGCGGAAGAGGGCGGGGAAACCGCGCGCGGGCTCGCCGTGAACGCAGAGGCCTGCTCCTCCTACGGCAACCGCGCAGGGATCGCCGCGGGGCAGATAAACGAGATCTATCACGCGGGCTACGCGGAGACGCCGCTCGGGATCGGTGCGGCGGTCGCGGCCATCCCCGCAAATGAACTGCATGTGGATACGCCCGTGCCCGGCGATAAACTCATCGTCGTCGGGGATCTCTTGGCGGGAAACGCTACGGGGGCGGGGGATGGCGCCGCGGTGCATAAACTCGAACGCCTGCTCGAAAGCAAGGCCATGTCGCTCGTCAAGCGATGCCGCACCTTGGACATGGGTGGCATTGCGGCCGTCTATACCCTTGCCGAGGGGCTTGACATCGACCTCGGTCTCTTGGACGGGCAGGACGCCGACGATACCGCGCTTGCCCTCAAAGGCCCGCGGGAGCGCCTTGCCGTCGTGGTCGCGGAGAGCGACGCCGCGCAGTTCATCTCCCTCGCCGCGGAGGAAAATTTGGCGGCGGCCATCGTGGGAACGGTCACGGCCGAGCCCCGCCTGAGGATGCGCAGGGGCGGCAGGACGGTCGTCAACGTCACGCACGCGGTGCTTTGCTCCAACGGCGCAAAACGGCAAGCCGAGGCGGCGGTCCCCGGGTGCGCAGACTATAAAAAGCAGCTCCCCGCCTCCTTTGCGGGGGGGATGAAGGCGCTTGCGGGAGATGTCAATGTCTGTTCGAGGCGCGGCCTTTCCGAGCGCTTCGACCACACCGTCGGGGCGGGCACCGTGCTCCTGCCTTTGGGCGGAAAATACCGCATGACGCCCGCGCAGGCCATGGTGCATCTCATCCCCTTGCGGCACGGCCACACGGACACGGTCTCGTACATGGCATGGGGCGGCGACGTCTCCCTCGCCGAAAAGAGCCCTTATCACGGGGCATACTTCGCCGTCGTGGAGAGCGTTGCAAAGCTCATCGCGACGGGGGCTTCCTTCGAAGATATCTACCTCTCCTTGGGCGCGTCGCTTTCGGATCCCGCGGGCGATCCCGCCCGTTTCGGGCAGTCTCTCGCGGCAATGCTCGGCGCCTTCAAGGCACAGACGGAGCTCGGCGTCGCGGCCGTCTCGGAGGAGGAATATGTGGGCCGTGCGCCCGCGCAGGGTGGGCTCTCCGCGCTCTTCTCCTTTGCGGTGACGGCGGGCAAACTCTCCGAAGTCATCTCTCCCGAGTTCAAAGGGGCGGGGCACAAGGTCGTGCTACTCGCGCCCGTGTATGATTCCGACGGCCTGCCCGTGACGGCGTCCCTGCTCGCCAATATCCGTGCCGTGACGGCGCTCATCCGCTCTGGCAAGGCGATCTCCGTGTATACCCCGGGCTGCGGCGGCATTGCGGAGGCCGTCCTCAAAATGAGCCTCGGAAACAAAATCGGATTCCGCTTCTCGGACATGGTATCCCTCGATACCGTCTTCGGCTATCGTTACGGCTCCTTCATCCTCGAACTCCGCGAGGAGCTCGAAGTGGGCGAAGAGCTCGGCAAGACGACGGATGCGGAGACTGTCGTGCGCGGGCTCGACCTTCTCTCTCTCTCCGAGTTGCAGAGCATCTACGAGGGCAAATTGGAGCCCGTCTATCCCACGCTCTCGAGAGCGTCCGTGCGCCCCGCGTGGAACTTCACCTACGAGGGCACGAGCCCGCTCGTCTCCGCGGCAAAATTCGCCTCCCCGCGCGTGCTCATCCCCGTATTTTCGGGCACCAACTGTGAATACGACGCCGTCAGGGCCTTTGAGGACGCGGGCGCGGTGTGCGACGTCTTCGTGCTCCGCAGCCACACGGCAGAGGACATTGTGAGCTCGGCGGAGGAATTTGCCCGCCGCATGCACGAGGCGCAGATCGTCTTTATCCCCGGCGGCTTTGCGGGTAGGGAAGACGGCCCGGGCAGATACATCGCAGCCTTCTTCCAAGGCACCCATGTCCGCGATCAGGTGGAAGAATTGCTCGGTCGGCGCGACGGCCTCATGGGTGGCATCTGCAACGGTTTTCAGGCGCTCGTCAAGCTCGGGCTCCTGCCCTTTGGCAAGTTTACGGCTCCCGCTGCCGATTCCCCGGCCCTTGCCTGCAACGACGTCGGCCGCTTCCAGAGCCGCATCGTGCGCGTGCGCGTCGCGTCCAATGCCTCCCCGTGGCTTGCGGGCGTGAAGGTGGGGGATGTTTACAGCGTGCCCGTCTCACATGGCGCGGGCAAGTTCGTTGCATCCGACGAGCTCATCATGTCGCTGGCCGAAAAGGGGCAGATCATGACGCAATACGTCGACTATGACGACCGCGCCTCCATGAACATCCGCTTCAATCCGAGCGGCAGTGCCTACGCCATCGAGGGCCTTCTCTCGCCCGACGGCAGGATCTTCGGCAAGATGGGGCACTCCGAACGCACGGGCGGCGGCCTTTACAAGAACGCGCCCGGCGAGTACGACATGAAGATTTTCGAGAGCGCAGTCAAATATTATCGTTGAGGACTACACGGGCCCGCGCGCTCTCATAGGCCGTGCCGTTTGTCGGGGTTCTCTCCGCCATGACCTCATCGCGGGGTACCATGTCTGAGGAGAGGACGTACAGAGGAGGGAAAAATGTCTTTATTGAAAGAAAATATATGCAGTAATTGCGGGGCGATGGTGGACCCGCGGGAGGCCGTGGACGGGGTGCTCGAATGCCGCCACTGCGGCATGCTTCTCACCTTCCCCAAGCCCGATTCCAAGGTGCTGTCTTTTTTACAACAGGGCGAGCACGACTTGGACAGCTGTGATTTTGATCGCGCCCATGCGGCGTATTCCAAGGCCGCCGAACTCGACCCCGCCGAGCCCGAGGCCTACTTCGGCATGGCGCTCGCCGCGTTCAAAGTGCAGTACCTCAAAGACGAGGTGCATGGGTGTCTGCAACCCATCTGCCATGAGATCTCCAAGCGTGTTTTCACCGAGGATCCCAACTACCAAAAGGCCCTTGAATTTGCCACAGATGAGCAAAAAGAGGTATACCATGTCCGCGGTCATGCCATCGACAGCATCCGCGAGGAGTTTTATGAACTTGAAAAGAGTGGACTGGATTACGACTGTTTCCTGTGTGCCAAAGTGACCGAATCCGGCGAACCCCATTGTGGGACGCATACGGCCGATTGCGAGCGTGCAAACGACATCTATCATTACCTCAAAGATAACGGCTACAAGCCATTCTTCTCGGAGCGGGAGATGAAGGGACGCGTTGGGAGCGCCTATGAGGCCCTCATTTTGTACGCGCTGTACACTTCGGAGTGCATGCTCATCGTGTGCTCGGACGAGGCGTATTTGCAGACCAAGTGGGTGAAAAACGAGTATCTCCGCTTTTTGAAGATGATGAAAAGCGATGACAAGGAGCGGGACGCGCTAACCTTTGTGTTCTACGGTAAGCCCATTGATGAGCTCCCTTTTGACACGAGTAAGAAAATTCAGGGCATTGATTTTTCGAAAGAGCGCGACGCGTATCCGTTGATCACAAAGTATGTCGAGGAGCACACCCCTGGGGCCCGTGCAAAGCGCGCGGCAGCAGAAAAAGCCCGCCGCGAGGAGGACCAAAAGCGTGCGGAAGAATTGAGAGCGTTGCAGGAAAAGATTGCCAAGATCGAGGAAGAAAAGGCAACGGCCGCTTCTGTCCCCGCGCCCAAATTCTCATTGATGGCTCTCTTCACCGCGATTTGGAATTTTTGGAAGCAGCGGCGGGAACGCAAGGCCGAGGAGAAGCGCAAGCTCCAAGAGGAAGAAGAGCGAAAGCGCCAAGAAGAGGAGTTCAAAGAAAAGCCATGGTTGGCTCCCGACTACCCAACGCTCAAAAATTATGATAAAGGGCTTTTTGAAATCAAGGGAACGACGCTTGTCAAATTTCGATATAATGAGCCACAGGAAGAGGTTAAGATCCCCCGTGGCGTAACGAAGATTGGGGATAGCGTTTTTGAGGCTTGCACAGGATTGGCGGAAATCATCATTCCTGACAGTGTGACTTCGATTGGGGAGAAGGCATTCTCAAATTGCGATAGCCTTACGTTTATCATGATTCCCGATAGTGTAACTGAAATAGGAGATTTGGCGTTTTATGGTTGTATTGGGTTGTCGAATATAACTATTCCAAATGGCGTGACTTCAATTGGATACATGGTATTCGAAGAATGCAATGGGTTGAGACATGTAGAGATTCCAAATACTGTGACTAAAATCGGAGATGAAGCGTTCTGCGATTGTACCAGCTTGATAAGTATTTCAAATCTGTCCGGCGTAACTTCAATCGGTGCTGGAGCGTTTTACGGTTGTTATCGACTGAGAAACATCAGAATTCCCCAAGGACTTGTTTTAATTTGCAACCTTGCGTTCTCATGTTGCATTGACCTAAAGAGCATTGTGATTCCTAAGAGTGTTGCGTTGGTTGGAAGAAATGCATTTGAAGATTGTCCCAATCTTAAAATTTACTGCGAAGCTGAAAGAAAACCTAATGGATGGGATGGAGATTGGAATCACGATAACCGTCCTGTCGTTTGGGGTTATAAGGGATAATTAGGACATCATCGGGGCATACCATGTCCGAAAGATAGCCTCAGTAAAGAGCAAAAATGTAAAAAATCTGAAAGGAGCAAGAGATGAAAACGGATATCCAAATCGCGCAGGAGGCAAAAATTCTGCCCATCCTCGACGTCGCAAAAAAGCTCGGTCTTTCCGAAGAGGACATCGAGTATTACGGCAAATACAAGGCCAAGCTGTTGCCCTCGGCCACAGGGCGAAAGAAGGAGCGGGGCAAGCTCATCCTCGTCACGGCCATCACCCCCACCCCCGCGGGGGAGGGCAAGACGACGACCACCATCGGGCTGGCCGACGCGCTCTCCCGCATGGGCAAAAAGACCGTCGTGGCTCTCCGCGAACCCTCTTTGGGCCCCGTGTTCGGCATCAAGGGGGGCGCTGCGGGCGGAGGATATGCGCAGGTCGTGCCCATGGAGGACATCAACCTCCACTTCACGGGGGATATCCATGCCGTCGGGGCGGCCAACAATCTGCTCGCGGCCATGCTCGACAACCACATCTTTCAGGGCAACGCCTTGGGGATCGACCCTGACCGTATCACCTGGAAGCGCTGTGTAGACATGAACGACCGCCAGCTCCGCTACATCGAGGACGGCTTGGGAGGGGCCAAGTCGGGCGTGCCGAGAAAGGACGGCTTCGACATCACCGTCGCCTCCGAAGTGATGGCAGTTCTCTGCCTCGCCACAGGCCTCGACGACCTCAAAGCCCGTCTCGCGCGCATCATCGTGGGGTATACCTATGAGGGGAAGCCCGTGACGGCGGGGGACCTCAAGGCGGCTGGGGCCATGGCCGCACTCCTCAAAGACGCCATGAAGCCCAACCTCGTGCAGACGCTCGAGGGAACGCCCGCGCTCGTCCACGGCGGGCCCTTTGCCAATATCGCGCACGGGTGCAATTCCGTCGCCGCGACCCGCGTCGCCCTGAAACTCGGGGACTATGTCGTTACGGAGGCGGGCTTCGGCGCCGACCTTGGTGCGGAGAAATTCCTCGACATCAAGTGCCGCTTTGCAGGGTTAAGGCCGTCTGCCGTCGTCATCGTGGCCACGGTGCGTGCCCTCAAAATGCACGGGGGCGCCCTCAAAACGGCGCTCGCGGAGGAAGATCTCGAAGCGCTCGGGCGGGGGCTTCCCAATCTTTTAAGGCACGTCTCCAACATCAAACATGTCTATGGGCTCCCCGCCGTGGTGGCCGTCAACCGCTTCCCGACGGATACCGACGCCGAGATCTCGCTCGTCATCGAACGGTGCAGGGCGCTGGGCGTTAGCGTTCGGCTCTCCACCGTGTGGGCCGAGGGCGGCAAGGGAGGAGAAGCGCTCGCGGAGGAGGTCGTCCGCCTCACCGAAACGGAGAATGATTTCCGCTATTGCTACGCCGACGGGCTTCCGATCAAGGAGAAGATCCACGCCGTCGTCACCAAGATCTACGGCGGGCGGGGGGCCGTCTACACGCCCGAGGCGGAGGAGGAGATCGCGCGGCTCGAAGCACTCGGCTTCGGACATGCCCCCGTCTGTTTGGCTAAGACGCAGTATTCCTTCTCCGATGACGCCGAAAAACTCGGGGCGCCGACGGGGTTTGACGTGACCGTCCGCTCGGTGAAAATTGCCGCGGGGGCAGGGTTTGCCGTCGTGCTCACGGGCAACATCATGACCATGCCGGGGCTGCCCAAAGTGCCTGCCGCAGAGGGCATCGACGTGGACGGCGGCGGCAACATCACGGGGCTGTTCTGATGTGTGAGGAAAGGCTCGGGCAGGCGGTTGTGCCCCTTCTCCAATGGTACAGGAAGAACCGGCGCGATCTCCCGTGGCGCACCGGCCGCACGCCGTACAGCGTCCTCGTCTCCGAACTCATGCTGCAACAGACGCGCGTGGAGGCGGTGAAGGAGCGCTATGTGAGCTTCATGGAGAAGTTCCCCACGGCCGAATCGCTTGCCGCAGCCTCCGAGGAGGAGGTCATGAAGGCATGGGAGGGGCTGGGGTATTACTCCCGCGCGCGCAACCTCCATAAAAGTGCAAAGATCATCGCCGCGGAGGGCTTCCCTCAGACATGGGTGGGGGTAAGAGCGTTGCCCGGGGTGGGGGATTACACCGCAGGGGCCATTTCGTCCATCGCCTTGGGGCTGCCCGCACCCGCCGTAGACGGCAATGTCCTCCGCATCCTCACGCGCTTTTTCGCCGACCCGCGCAGGATCGACGACGCAAATACCAAAAAATATTTCTCCGACCTCCTCTCCCGCGTCTATCCGCCCGAGACGGGGGAATTCACCGAGGCGCTCATGGAGCTCGGGGCCATCGTCTGTGTGCCCAACGGACCGCCGATGTGCGGGGCATGTCCGTGGTCAGGCCTCTGCAAAGCACATGCGGAGGGGAGGGAGGAGCAGTTTCCCGTGCACGGGGAGAAGCGGGCGAGAAAACTCGAACAGCTCGACGTGTACGTTTTGAGATGCGGGGATCGCTATGCCCTCGAAAAGCGGGGCAAAGGGCTTCTCGCGGGGCTCTACGGGTTTCCGCTCGTCGGGCACGGGGAGCGGCCGCCTGCGGAGGGCGAACTGCTCGAAACAAAGCGCGCAAAGCATGTCTTCACACATGTCGAATGGCACATGGAGGGGCGGCTCGTCGAGGTCCCCCAAAGACTTCCGCCCTATCTCTGGGCGACGGCGGAGGAGATCGAGACGGCCTATGCGCTCCCCTCGGCCTTCAAGGCCTTCCGCGTTTGGCTGAAATAAATGCTATTTCGGCAAAATATTTCTTGCAACTTCGGCGAAAATGTGGTACTATAATGTGGTACGATATGCAAAGAGAGGTTTTTTATGCAGAATATTACAAAGATCACCGATGAACTCATCTATCTCGGCGGGAACGACCGCCGCATCGCGCTCTTCGAAAGCGCCTTCCCCGTCCCCCGCGGCGTCTCCTATAACAGCTACCTCCTGCTCGACGAAAAGACCGTGCTCTTCGACACCGTAGACAGCGCCGTCTCCGACCTCTTCTTCGAGAATTTGGAGCACGCGCTCGCGGGCAGGTCGCTCGATCTTCTCGTCATCCATCACATGGAGCCCGACCACTCCGCAACGGTTTTCCGCCTCATCGAGAAGTATCCGAACGTGCAGATCGTCACCTCGCAAAAGACTTCGGCGATGCTGCAAAATTACTTCCCGCTCTCCTGTAAAAATGTGCAGGTCGTGAAAGAGGGGGATACCATGTCCGTGGGGAAGCGTTCGGTTTCCTTTATTTCGGCCCCCATGGTGCACTGGCCCGAGGTCATGATGAGTTTCATCCCCGAGGAGGGGATCCTGTTCTCGGCCGACGCCTTCGGGACCTTCGGGGCGCTTTCGGGGGCGCTCTTTGCCGACGAGGTCAACTTCGAACGCGACTACCTCGACGACGCGCGCAGGTATTACTTCAACATCGTCGGGAAGTACGGCATCCAAGTGCAGAACGTCTTGAAGAAGGCGGCGGGGCTGCGCATCGAGCTCATCTGCCCGCTCCACGGCCCCGTCTGGCGCAAGGACCTCGGTTGGCTGCTCGGGAAATACGACATTTGGAGCAAGTATGAGCCCGAGGAAAAGGGGGCTGTCGTCTTCTATGCCTCCGTCTACGGCCACACGCAGAACGCGGCGGAGATCGTGGCCTCGGAGCTCGCAAAGCGCGGCGTTCCCGTGAAGGTATACGACGTCTCCCATACCCATGTCTCAAACCTGCTTGCAGAGGCGTTCCGCTATTCGCATCTCGTCTTCTGCTCGACGACGTATAACAACGGCATTTTCATCAGCATGGAGAACTTCATCTCCGACCTCAAAGCGCACTTCTTCCAGAACAGAAAATATGCGCTCGTGGAGAACGGGAGCTGGTCCCCGCAGGCGGGCGCGCTCATGGAGAAGGAATTCTCCGAGATGAAGAACATAAAGAGGGTGGGGGAGAAGGTGACCGTGCTCTCCTCGGTGAAGGAGGAGACGCGCGCGGCCCTCACGGCGCTTGCAGAGGCTCTCGCCGCCGACTTCGGAGCTTGATTTTTCGAGGACTGCGGGGCTCGATCCGCCGAGGGCTGCATGGCTCGATCCCCCGGGGACGATGGGACATGACGCCTCGGAGGCGGGTACCATGTCCGAGGTAAATAGGCTTGGAACGCGGAAAGGCGTCTTAAAAGACATTTCAAAAAATCTATCAAGGAGGCATATTATGGCAAAGTTTGTGTGCAACATCTGCGGGTATGTGTATGACGAGGAGACGGGGGATCCCGACAACGGCATCGCGCCCGGCACCAAGTGGGAAGACATCCCCGACGACTTCACCTGCCCGCTCTGCGG
>CANQJJ010000035.1 GCA_947624215.1 uncultured Clostridia bacterium | reverse complement strand
CTTTCGAACATCGACAAGATCCGCCTCGCCTGAGAGCGCCCTTGGCGTCCAAGCCGTGTGAACGACCCTTGGCGCCCAAGCCCAAACCGCGCATGCCCCCTCCATGGGAGGGGGGTAGGGGGGTGGGGTGGCGACCAAGCCCAAAAGCGGAAATACCCCGCAATGCAATAAAAAATTCCTCAAATGTAAAGTTCATGTTACATGCATGTAAAGTCCATGTTACATGCTGTAAAGTCTATGTTACATCGATGTAAAGTTTAGTTGGTAGACAAGCGCGGTTTTTAGGTGTATAATGCGGGTAATATTTCCAAAGGAGGACAACATGAACAAGATGAACAAGAAGAAAAAAAGCATCGTGATCATTGCATGCGTGCTCGCAGCGATCTTAGTGCTCGCAGTCGGACTGACTTTTTTGTTGTATGGCATTCCGACACGGGTCTTTTATTCGGACGAGCAGCATGTCTCCCGCGTGCGCGAGCGCGCTGAGGCACGGTATCTCGGAGAGGGCAGTCCGTATAACGGATTGGAAGTCTATCCGCTCTATGACGAGAACGAAAAGCTCACATGCATCCTCATTGAATTACAGCCCTCGGGGTATGTCTATGTGAGGCTTAATTCCAGCATTTCCTTTGCCCACGGCGAATACAGCCTCTCGTGGGCGGATGAGTGGATCCCGTCAAGTTCCGTTTGGATGCCCTATCATGTGAAGGAGGGCGCGAAGGAGGAAATAATCGTAAACGAGAGCGGTCAAACGGAGGTGTTCCACGACATGGAATTTATCCGTGACGCCGACGGCAATGTGATCCGCTATAACAGAAGCCCGTATCAAGTGGCGGGCATCGAGAACGAGCGGCGCTATTTTTTGGAAAGCGGGGCAGGATATGGATATGTCCCTGCCGTCAAGCGCGAGGGGAAGTTTCTCGATCTTGTAGACGGCAGTTTGATCGACGATACCTCGGACATGGGTATGTCGTCTGTTGCGAGTTTGACGGCCGGGTTTATCGTGGACCACTATTTTGATTTATAAAAAAAGAGGGTGCCGCATTGCCCTAACGTGGCATGTTCGGGGGAAAATTTTTTCGGAGGTGAAAAATGCAAAAAAAGAAGACATTGAGTAGGGTAATTCTCTTGTTTACAGCAGTGCTTCTCCTTCTCTCCATAGCGCTCATGACGAGCTGCGGGAGAAAAAAAGAAATCTTACAACGCGAAGGCCCTTATGATATTGTAATAAAGGTTAAAAGCACTTTGGGGGATGAATGGTTTTTTGATCTCGATACGAAAGAAATGTACGTTGAGTATGAGTATACGGGAAACGAGATCGATTTTGAAATGACCTCTTATAACCTACCATACGATTATTGGTTGAAGGATTATTGGTACGACTACATCAATTACGGAGATGAATTTAAGACGGATTGTTTGTATTATGATATTGACGGTGTTCAGGCCGAGGGGCACCAATATCGCTCCGCAAAAGAAAGAGGGCTATATGTATATTGCTTCATTTGTGATGGCGTACGGTTAAAATATAGACAATGTCTGCTTAAAGTCACAATTGTTTGATATAAAGAAAACTTTTGAGAGGTGAAAAATGCAAAAAAAGAAGACATTGCGAAGGGTAATTCTCTTGTTTACAGCAGTGCTTCTCCTTCTCTCCATGGCGCTCATGACGAGCTGCGGGAAAGAAGAGGAAGAGAACGGGCCGCCATATGACGTCGTGTTCAAGGTCAAAAGCAGTCTCGGCGACGAGTGGATATTTGATCTTGATACTGAGGAGCTTTCTTGCGAGTATGAATATACGGGTCAGAAGATTGATTTTTATGTTCATTCTTGCAATATGCCGTACCATCCGCAGTTTTATGACAATTGGCCTTCGGGAGGATCCGGTATCAAGTTTTATTCGACGTGCTTGTATTATGACACCGAAGGCATTCAAGATAAGAACACAAGGTATCGTTCCGCGGTAGAAAAGGGGACATACTCTTATTGTTTTGAAACAGACGGTAGCGCATGGATGTTGAAATTTAGAGCTGTGTTTTTGAGAGTTACAATAAAATAAGAGCAGGGGTTTTTATAATGGGGCATACGGAAGGCTTGTACTAACCCCTCTTGTTGTCCCTGTAAGGTCGCAAAACGCATTTCTCGCACATCAGCACAGTGTGCTGTGGGCGGCGTTTGCGGTGAGAGAGCGCATCGGAAGGCGCGGACGGTGACCGAGGGCAGGACTCTACCTGCCCGAGACAGTGGCGCACTGCCCTTGTGCGCCGTTTCTCGGCTTCCCCACTGGGGAAGCTGTCGAGCAAGGCGAGACTGATGAGGCCTCATCCGCCCTACGGGCACCTTCCCCAGAAGGGAAGGCAAGAAACCCCTCACCGCCGAAAGGGCATCGGCGGAGCTCCCCTCACAGGGGCGCCAAGGGTTCGCTCACACGAGCTTGGGCGTAGTAAGATTCCTTCGCGGATGAGCAGTTCGCTCTCATGCAAACCCTTTCGGCTCAGAATGACGCGCGCGGAGCGCGCGGGACGCTTCGATTGGGCTTTCGGCTACTTCGCGCTACGCGCTCGTGTCGACCTTAGTAGCACAATCAGAAGCCTCGGCCGGGCAGAATGACGCTCGGGTTGCGCTTGGTTACGGTGGTGGTAAGCGTGTCATACCGAACGCGGCGCCCTTGCCGCGTGAGTGTATCCCCTCAAACGAAGTCCGACTGCTTGATAAAAATAAATAAAACCTTTGGGAGGTGAAAAATGCAAAAAAAGAAGACATTGAGTAGGGTAATTCTCTTGTTTACAGCAGTGCTTCTCCTTCTCTCCATGGCGCTCATGACGGGCTGCGGGAAAGAAGAAGAAAATGACGAGCCGCCATATGACGTTGAGATCAAGGTCAAAAGCAGTCTCGGCGACGAGTGGATATTTGATCTTGATACTAAGGAGCTTTCTTGCGAGTATGAATATACGGGGCAGAAGATCGATTTTTATTTCGATTCCGTTAAAATGATCAATGCTCCGCAAATTTTCAGAGAGCGTTGGTTTTCAAATACCCGCGATCCGCATATCGGAAGTGTTACAATAAACTGTCTGTATTATGATGCTTCCGGGAATCGAGTTGGCACAGATGCGCATTACCGTCCTGCTATAGGGAGAGGGAGATACAAATACCATTTTATAGTGGGAGGCCAAGGCGGAAGCTGGATAGATTTACGGGCGGTAGACTTATTTGTTACAATAAAATAAGAGCAGGGGTTTTTAATGGGGGGCATACGGAAGGCTTGTACTGACCCCCTTGCTGTCCCTGAAAGGGAAAGTGGCGCACTGTCCTTGTGCGCCGAAAGGGCTTTGGATGCGACCATGCGCTCCATTACGTCATGTTGACAGACCAAGTGTTCTAATACGTCACCCTGAACGTAGTTGAAGGGTCACCGTAGTTTTATAATAAGGTGATGTTTCGACTACGCTCAACATGACGTGATTGGAATGCTTTGGTCGCTCACACGGGCTTGGGCGTAGCAAGATTCTTCGCGGATGGGCAGTTCGCTCTCATGCAAACCCTTTCGGCTCAGAATGACGCGCGCGGAGCGCGCGGGACGCTTCGATTGGGCTCGGTCGGGCAGAATGACGCCTGTCTTGGGCGGGGACTCTTCAATTTCATCGAGAGAGCTTCGGAAGGGGCTCTCTTTTTTGATGCGATCGGGGGCATCCATGTCCGCGATCGGAGCTCAGAAACGACGTTTTCATGTCTCCGCGCAGTCGATTTGTATCCAAAAAAACACCTCCGCGGGCGGGGCCGCGGAGGTGCCGAAAAATTCTTTTTTTACTTGTTCAAGCTCTGCAAGACGCTGTCCGGAGCTTGCTCGTAGCGCGCAAATTCCTGCGAGAAACGGCCGCGGCCCTGCGTCATGGAGCGCAGGCTCGTCGCGTACGTCAAGAGCTCTCCCTCGGGCGCTTCGGCGGTGATGACTTGCAGTCCCTCCACCGTGTCCATGCCGATGATGCGGCCGCGGCGCTTGTTGAGGTCGCCCATGATGTCCCCGACGTATTGCTCGGGCACCGTGATCTTCATCGTGCAGATGGGTTCGAGAATGACGGGCCGCGCACGGCGGATGCCGTCGTCGTAGGCGAGCTTGGCCGCCGAAACGAACGCAACTTCCTTACTGTCGACAGGGTGCGATTTCCCGTCGAAGAGCGTCGCCTTGAGGTTGACCATGGGGAAGCCCGCGAGCACACCCTTCTGGATGGCTTCGCGCAGGCCCTTTTCCACGGCAGGGATGAACTGCTTGGGCACCGAGCCGCCGATGGTCGCGTCGACGAACTCAAACACGCCGTCTGCCGCACCCGGTTCGAAGCGGATGTTGACGACGCCGAACTGCCCTGCACCGCCCGACTGTTTCTTGTGCTTGCCCTCGGCCTCTGCCTTGCCCGTGACCGTCTCGCGGTAGGCGACGGTGGGGGTGGTGAACTCGGCGTCGGCGCCGAACTTGGCCTTCAGCTTGCGCTTGATGATCTCGAGCTGGATCTCGCCCTGCCCGCATGCGAGCGTTTCGCCCGTCTCGTGGTTCTTGCGGATGCGGAAGCTCTTGTCTTCCTCGGCGAGACGGTTGAGCCCGCCGAACACCTTGTCTTCCGTGCCGCGCACCGTGGCGGAGACGGCCATGGAGAGCACGGGCTCGGGGAACTCGATGGGGGCGAACTGCACGGGCGTGTTGGGGTCGCAGAGCGTGTCGCCCGTACCCGTGTTCGCGAGCTTGGCCACAACGCCGATGTCCCCCGCACCGAGAGAGGTGGTGGGCTCGAGCTTCTTGCCGCGCACGAGATAGAGCGAGTTGATGCGCTCGGTGGTATTCGTGTTGGGATTCCATGCGTCGAAGCCCGTCTTCATCACGCCGCGGCAGACACGGATGTAGTTCATCTTGCCCACGAAGGGGTCGACGGCCGTCTTGAAGACCTGTGCCGCGAAGGGGGCATTTTCATCGCATGCCACGGAGATGGTCTCGTTCGTCTTGAGGTCGGTGGCGGGAAGCCCTGCGCGCTCGGCCGCCTGCGGCAAGTATTCGATGAAGGAATTGAGAAGATTGATGACGCCCTTGTTCTGCAAGGCGCTGCCCGCGAGCACGGGGATGACGCTGATGCTCATGATGCCCTTGCGGATGCCCGTTACGGTATCCTCTACGGAGAGGGCGCCCTCTTCGAAGTATTTATCGAGGAGCTCCTCGTCGTTCTCGGCGGCGGCCTCCTGCAAGACGGCCTGCATCTCCCCGAGCTCTGCCTGATAGTTCGCGGGGACGGGGATCTCCTGCACGCCCTTGTCGGAGAACTTGAGGGCCGTTCCGTCGATGACGTTGATGTAGCCCGTCATCTTCTCCCCCTCCATGATGGGTATCTGGATGGGCGCGATCTTGCCCTTGTATTTTTCCTGGAAGGCGCGCACGGTGCCCTGGTAATCGGCATTTTCCTTATCCATGCCGTTGATGAAGACGATGATGGGCTTCTTGGCTTTGAGGCAGGCCCCGATGGCCTTCTCGGCGCCGACGGTGACGCTCCCGCCCGCACCCGCCACGACGAGCGCAGAGCCCGCGGCACGCATGGCCGAGTCGAACTCGCCCTCGAAGTCGTAGAACCCGGGGACGTCCAAGAGGTTGATCCTCACGTCTTTCCAATTCAGATAAGCACACGCGAGGGAAATGGACGTCTTCCTCGCGATCTCCTGTTCGTCGAAGTCGCAGACGGTGGTCCCGTTTTCGATCTTGCCCATGCGCTCGATGGCGCCGGCATTGTAGAGCATGGCCTCGCAAAGGGTGGTCTTTCCCTCACCGCTGTGGCCGACTACCGCGATGTTGCGGATATTCGTTGCAGAAACTCCCATGTTATGTTATACCTCTTATCATAGAATGGGCCCCGAGGACCCGTTGTTTCTATTATACATGCTTATCGGCCAAAAATCAAGGGGAATAAGAAAAAAATTTGCACTTTTTGATTTTTTGCTTCAAATTCGTTACGGCAAGCCTCCGCTGCTCCTTCCGCGGCAGGGGCCGTTTTCCCCCGCACATTTCCCGTATCCGTTCCGGTCGGATGCCGATTTCGGAAAATAATTTTCATTTTTCGGGACACATGAAAGAAAACGGGGAGAAAATCACGAAAATTTTTTTCAAAAGCATTGACGGACGTGCGGACTTCGTGTATAATGAGGAAAAAGCGAACAGGAGAAACAGTATGAAAAAGATGATGAAGTTCGGCGCCCTGCTGCTTGCGCTCGGCCTCGGTCTCTGTGCGGCGTGTGCACCGGGGGGAACAGAGCCGCCCGGCCCCGATCCCGACCTGCCCCAAGGGACAACGCCCGAAGACCCCGCTCCCGAAACGCCCGTCCCCGAAGAGCCCGCCCCCGTCAGCAGCGGCTACACGGGCACGGTGGAGGGGATCGCCTTCACGCTTCCCGACCTCGGGACGTCCGCCGTGCTTCATACGGAATTGCAGTCGACCTACCTAAAGCGCAAAGCCGTCGCGGAGATCGAAAAATTTGCCGACGGCGTCAATGCCGACAAGGAGGCGGGGCTGGACCATCAGGAGCTCAGCCATCCCGTTCCCGTCGTGTTCGAATGGACGGCGGAGGGGGCTCCCGTGGAGACGCTCTACACGCTTTCCGTGAGCGAGACCGCGGACATGGTATCCCCCTTGACGTTCGAAACGGTGGAGACGTCGCACGCCGTCTACAACCTCAAGATCGCGACGACGTACTATTGGACGGTCGCGGCAGGGGAGGTCGTGAGCGGGCAGGCGAGCTTTACGACGGAGGACCTCGGCCCGCGCAACCTCTACGTGGACGGCGTCGCCAACGTGCGCGACATAGGCGGCTGGAAGATAGAGGGCGGCGGGCGCGTCAGGCAGGGGCTGTTGTACCGCTGCGGCCGCCTCAACGAGAACTACACGGGCAAGCAGACGATCACGGAGGCGGGCATCGCGGCCATGCTCGGGCTCGGCGTCAAGACCGAACTCGACCTGCGCGGCGGGGTCAACGATCCGAGCGAATACGGCAACGTCGGGCACAGCATGCTCGGAGACGGCGTCGCCTATCACCACATCGGCATGAATTGGAACGGCAACATCTTCGAACTCAACCCCACCGAGCTCAAGGAGATCTTCACCATCCTCGCCGACGAGACGAGTTACCCCGTCATCTTCCATTGCAGCATCGGCACGGACCGCACGGGCCTCATCGCCTATCTCGTGAACGCCCTGCTCGGCGTGGCCAGAGACGACCTCATCCGCGACTACCTCTTCTCCAATTTTGCCTACATCGAGGGGGCACGCGAGCTCTCGGGCCTCATCAAAGCGGGGACGGGTTACGAGTGGACGGTCAAGCAGTTTTCGGGAAAGACGCTCTCCGAGAAGACCCGCGCCGCCCTGCTCTCCATCGGGGTCACCGCGGCCCAGCTCGACAAGATCGAGGAGATCTTCACGGTAAAATAATTTGACAGGCCGCGATGTTTTGTGATACAATCACGGCATGAACAAGCAGAACTTTGATGCGGAGATGCTCGCCATCCTCCGCGGACATGCCGGGGCGCGTCTGCTCTTGCACAGCTGCTGCGCACCCTGTTCCTCCTATTGCCTCGAACAAGTGGCGCCCTATATGCGCACGACCGTCCTCTTCTATAATCCCAATCTCGACAGCGCGGAGGAGTATGAACGGCGCAAGGCCGAGGAGGTGCGCTTTCTCTCAGAGACGGGGCTGGCGGACTTTTTGGACTGCGACTACGCCCCGGAGGAGTATCTCGGCACCGTTGCGGGTTTGGAGGCAGAGCCCGAGGGGGGAGCGCGGTGCACGCGGTGCTTCGGGCTGAGGCTGCGCAGGACGGCAGAGGAGGCGGCGCGCGGGGGGTATGACTTCTTCGCCACGACGCTCACCGTCTCCCCGCTCAAAGACGCGGCGCGCATCAACGGGATCGGCTTTTCGTTGGAGGCCGAACTCGGGGTGCGCTACCTTCCCTCCGATTTCAAGAAGCGGGGCGGGTATCTGCGCTCCGTCGAGCTCTCGCGCGAACACGGCCTCTACCGCCAGAATTACTGCGGCTGTAAGTTCAGCAAACGCTAAAAAAGTCCCCCGCCGCTTGGGTCGCGGCGGGGATGATTTTTTTATTTACAGGCGTTCTCCCGTCAGCATGTGGAAGGAGAAGAGCGATTCGGGCAGACCCATGTCCGCGTTGAAGGCTTCCAAAAAGGCACAGATGCGCTCGGCGCTCTCCTCGGCGGCGCGGCGGAAGAGGGCGTCGGCGTCCTTCCCGAGACCGTTTGCCAGCCTTTGGAAACTTCCCCCTCCGAGGTAGGCGGGGGAGGGCGTCTCGCGGGGGTAGAGCGCGGGCAGGAAGGGTTTCAGGATGCGCCCGTGCGCGCGGTGGAAGTGCCTGAGGTAGGCGGAAAACCCCGCGAGCATGCGGCGGAAAGCGCTTGCGGAGAGCTCCCGCCCGAAGAGACGCCCCGCCTCGGCGAGGTAGCAAAAGAGAATGCCGTCCGCGGAGATCTGTTTGAGGTCGAAGGGGAAGCGGTAGTTTTCGGGCGTCGTGCCGCGCAGGGAGGCGAGAAAGTAGACGTCCCAATCGTTCTCGATCTCCTGGTGGGTGAAGCGGTCCGCGCCCGTCTCCCCGAGATAGCGGTAGACGAAGGGGTGGAAGATGATGTCCGCCGCGAGATGCGAGCAAAATCCGAGCGCATAGGCGAGGCATTTTTCGAACTCTTCGCCCGTGTGCCCCGGGAGCGCCTTCAAGAGCGCGGTGAACCAGTCGTGGACCCGCGTGCGGTGGAGGAGTTTTCCGAGATTGTCCCCTGCGAGCGGGCGGTAAAAGAAAAAGAGATCGGGCCCCTGCGCACCGAGGTAAAAATAATCGGGGGCACGCTCGATGAGCTCCCGCGCATTGCAGCGGAGGAGGGAGAGCGATTGGGCGGCGATCAGTTCATGGGTAATACTCGAAGGCATATTCTCAGTATGGCCGGATCCCGAATTTGTACGCGCGGAGAGCGCCGATCAATATGCGATCACGTCGTTGTGCTTTTTTAAGGTTTCGAGCGCGGGGAGTTCTTCGGCCCTGCTGCCGACGGCAAGGACCTTGTTACGGATGGTGGCGACGTCTTCCGTGCGGATGACCGCGTAGCCGACATAGACCGCAGAGAGGGCACCCATGTCCGCGTCGGAGCCTTTGTTTTGTGCAATTCGTGCAATCATGGCCACCGTGTTTTTCGCGTCCGAGGCGAGGTAGACGTCGGCGGCGATGCCCCGCTTGTGGGGGTACACGTCGAGCAGGAGGCGTTCATCGGAGAGGACGCGGCGGCGGGCGGTCTTCTCGTCGGACCAGCCCGTTCTGTAATTGATGTAGAGGAGGGCGAAGAAGTAGACGAGGAAGACTGCCGCGAGGCTCGCGGAGATGATGAGGAAGGTCAGGTCCTGCCAAATGCCCCACAGGATGAGGGCGACCATGACGGCCGAGGCGAGCACGCCGAGCACGACGTACATGATTTTTTTTGCGGTACTCATAATGATATGGTACACGTTTTCACCGAAAAAAGCAACCGTTTCGGGCAAAAATACAAAATTTTAGGGCACTGTGGCGAGGCTTAGTGTGAACGACCAAAGCATTCTAAATAACGTCACCCTGAGCCGTGTCGAAGGGTCACAATAGTCTTAATAATGCGGTGATGCTTCGACGGGGCTCAGCATGACGTGATTAGAGCGCATGGTCTGCATGACGTGATTAGAACGCATGGTCTGTTTATCAAGCAGTCGGACTTCGTACTTCGGGATCCTTCGGGGACAGCCATGTCGGACTTCGTATCGTAATTACGGCTCAGGATGACGCGTTTCCCACCACTGTGCCCCCCCCAATAACGTATTTTATACGTGGAAATATGCAAACTATTCGTTTTTCTTATAGCAGGTATTTGAAATAACTATGGCATACGGGGGGGGGTATTTAATGGGAAAGGGGCGCTTTTTGCTTGACAGTATCAACTTTATATTTTATTATATAGTGCATAATCCTTGCAAAGTGCCCGCATATTATGAGCTCGTGCCGCTCCCGTGGCGGGCGCCATTGCAAATTCATGAAAGGAGTATTGATCATGAGTAAGTTCAGAAAAACGCTTGTCGCGCTCTTCACATCTCTCATGCTCGTGTGCTCCGTGCTGCTTGTAGCGGCTTGCAACAAAGGCGAGACGTTCTATAAGGTCACGGCGTCATACGACAAGACGAAGGGCACCATCACGCTCAGCGAGCCCAAGAACGACGAGGGCTATGCGGCGGGCGAAGAGGTCACGGCGACCGTCAAGGCGAACGAGGGCTTTGAGGTCGAGACCGTCACACTCAACGAGACAGCAGTCACGCTGTCGGCGGACGGCACCTATACGTTTACAGTCGAGAAGGATTCGACGATCGCGGCGACGTTTGCGGCAGTCGAGGCGCACCTCTTCTCCGAGGCCTATATCGGCACATGGAAAGTCCCCATGGAAGAAGCCCGGCAGGCTCCCGTTATCGTCATCACGGCAGACGGTATTACCATGAATACCCCCGAAGGAGATTCAGCGACCTATTCCATCACGGATCTCACTGCCGCCCAAAATGGGTATGATTGCAAGCTCAACGTTACCTTTAAGACGGATGATGATACTGAACAGACGCAATCCCTCGATTGCCACCTCGAGCTCACGCCCGACGGGTATGCTCTTCAACTCACCGAAACCATTACGCAAGGCGAGACCCAACAATCTCATGCAGCCCATTTCGTCAAAGACGGCGTCACGCTGCCCGATCTGAAACTTCCCGCCGCCTACCAAGGCACCGTGTGGGTCTCGGATGATATGGAGCTTCAAGTAGCGGCAGACGGTTCCGTCACCGCTGGGAATAGCGTATCGCACATGGGCAAGGTGCAGATCCTCACGCTCGGGGAGGCCGCAGACGGCAAGACGCCCGCGACGGTCATCTACGAAGGCGCTTGGGGAGAAGCCGAGCTCACGGCGGACAAGATCACGGTGGAGTTCCCCGGCCAAGGCACCATGGAATTCCTGCCCCGGATCTTCGAAGACAATTACATCGGCACGTGGGAGATCTTCTATGAACAGCCCATCACGGTCCAACAGCCTCATACGGTTTGGCATGGGTTTGATATCACCATTACCGCGACCGGTATCACGGTAGCGCAGCCCGCGCCCGAGGAAGAGGACGAGGATGCCGAACCCCCTGTCATCTGCACGGTCACCGACATTGCCGAAGATACCGTCAACGGCGGTTATACTTTCAAAGTGCAAAACGGCACCACCACCTGGAATGCACACATCATTCTCACGGCAGAGAACAACGCTCTGAAAGCAGAAGGCACCCCTGCAAGCGGCACGGCCCAGATCGCAGTGCTTGTGAAGGAAGGGTTGACACAGGAGTTTGTCACAAACGCCGATCTTTTGGGGACCGAGTGGCAGACGGCCGACGAAGCCCATGCTCTCCTGATCGAAGAGGACGGCGGCGACGTCTATCTTGACGAAGATCCCATTTGGCTCACCGTTTACACGGACAATAACGGCACGATCTCCTTTGCCGGGATCTATCATGCCGACTACGTGACGGGTACCATGTCCGCGACCGGGATCTCGATCACTGTTGGCAGCACGACGCTCGCGTTTGTTCCCAAGCCCGAAGATCTCTTCGGCATCGCTTTCCGTGATACCTGGACGGAGATCGGCGACGGGGCAGATCTCGACGAGATCGTCATCGACGCGAACACGCTCACCTATAACGGCACCGCCTACGAAGTGACCAATGATGGCGGCGCAGGTTTTGCGGCAGACAGCTATTCCTTCGAGATCGACGGAAAGACGTATTTCTTTACGATCGGTGCGGATGGATATATCCTGCAACTCTATATCATCAACTTAGCAGATGATAACGACGAGGGCGAATGGAAGATCTTCGAGGGTGAGGATCAGCCTCTTCCCGACATTGCCCTTCCCGATTTCGCGGGCAAAAACTATACGGCAGGAGAGGCAAGCGCGACCTTCGATGCACAGGGCAAGGCAACGCTCGCCGGAGACAAAGTGCAAATTTTCGCACAGCAGCTCGAGGACGGCTTCTTCTATCTGCTTTGGGGCAACACCTACTACACCATTTCCTTCTCGGAGGATCTCTCCACGCTCACGGCGACCGACTTGTATAATAATGAGACTGAGTTCCATGCGACCATCCCGACGGCACTGCACGGCGCGTGGACGTTCGTCGGCTCGACGATCCCCAATTCTACCAAGGAATATCCCCTCACTGTAAATTCGAATACGGTGACCTTTGACGGAAAAGAATCGAACGAGATCGTCTACACCGATGAATACGGCAACGATTACGTCTACTATTCTTTCAAGCAGACATTCACCTACACGCTCTACTTCCCTTCTGAAAACTTTGCGATCGTAAGAATGGCGAGCGGAAACCTTTTGCTTTACAGCAAGACGTCGGCAGAGACGAAGGCGACCGTCTTCCCCGAAGAATATCGCGACACCGTTTGGACGAGCGAGAGCACCTTTGGAAATGTTTATATTGACGAACAAGGTAATGCGACGCTCGGAAAAGATGCGATGCAGCTCCTTGCACTCACGACGACGACTGTTCCGAACCCCATGGGCTTTGGCTCCATTACGGTCAAGACGATCCATGCGCTCTGCAATGACAACTATTGGACGTTTACCCTCGGGGACGAGAGCTTTACGTTGACCAACCAAGGACAAACCACACAAACCGCCGAATATGTCCCTCTCCAGCCCGGTCCCATCACCGATGCGAATGACATTGATGCCTACAAGGGCACGTGGAAGATCTACGGAGCTGAGGGTACGGACACGGTCACGATCGGCGCAGACGGCAAGTTCACCTACAAGGGCACGGAATACGGGTTACTCCCGACGCAGGACGGCGGCTACTCCTTTGACGTTGTTTCGGGTACCGGCGACGAGGCCACCACGACGACCTACACCATCGGCTTGACGTATGGCGGCAAGTTGCTCTTTGTGATCAATGCCGAGGAGTTCGAGATCGAGTATTTCACCAAGAACGGCGCAGATCTTCCCAACGATGGCGTGATCCCCGATACCTACGATGGCGATTATAGCAACGATTATGGACAGACTCTCACGATCGCAGATGGCAAGATGACTTTGTCGTATGGTAGCGGAGATCCTGTTACGTTCTATATTTCCGGCGTGGAGGCAAGCTCGGATATCGGTGGGCACATTGCTTATTCGTTTAGTGAGGGCGGCTACATGGATGTCTTCTTCACTGCAACGAAAGTTGAGTTCCACGGCCTTCTCAAAGAGATGGATCTCGTCTTCATCAAGAACGGCAGCAGCCAAGGCGGCGGCCAAGGCGGCGAGGATACGGATAAAGTGGTTTTCACTGCTGACCTTGAAGGTACATGGAAGCAAATCGACAGCGCCGACGGCGGCGATTATACGGTCACGATCACCGAGGGTGAGAGCACCTTCAAGATCGAAGGCGGCAAGAATCCTGCCATAACTGCTACGCTTGTTTCTCTCAATGATACGGAATTCACATTCACAGTGTCCGGAGTTGAGGGGAAGTTCACTGTTGATATTCTTGGCAAGAATGAGTTCCTGTATTGCACCTTCTATGATGGGAACACATATTTCTTCTCGCGTGAGAGTGAGTGGAACGAATTCATGGCTGATACGAAGTATCATGATACCACATGGGCATCCATGGATGAGACGAATTCGCTTACGATCGATGAAACCGGCGCGATGAGCTGGACAAAGAAAGACGCGACCGAGTCCGTTACATTTGAGATCTTCTTCAAAGAAGAGAGCATAGCATATGCACTTGACGCTTCGAAGAATGTTTACATGTTCAATTTCGGTGATCTTATGATTGAGATGACGGATATAACGAATGGACAGGATTATACATTCCTCGGCAATGCAGGCGGCGGCACGGGTGGCGAAGAGGTCGAAAGCAAAAACGTTTCCTCGTTCTTTGCGGGGACATGGACAGTGTACGGAGCGGAAGAAAATGGCCCCATCCTTACGATTACCGTAACGGATCAACAGAAGGGATTGACAGAAGTAACGTTTGCTCCCGACGGCTCTAAGGCAGACAAGGTCACGGTGACGGCGGCAGATAATAACGGTTTCACGTTCCTGTATGACGATGCTCCCTATACATTAGAATTGTTGTTTGACGATAAAGAAGATTTCCTCGTCTGTGATGCAGGCTTCCATACATTGTATTTTGTAAGAGAAGAAGCACTCACCGATTTGTCCGTGGGGGATGCTAACTTTAAGGGTACCACATGGACATCTGAGGATGAGATGACCTTGGAAATTGATGCCAGTGGTAAGATTACTTGGTATGGAGATCCGGTAAACATTATTCGAGTAGTTTACGGAGGATTTTCGGGTAATATCTTCTCTGAAGCACAGTTCTTCTATGAATCTGAACTTTACACTTTGAGAGTCGTTGACGGCAATCTTGTGCTCTCTTTGTATGGACAAGAAGAGAGCCAAACAATGACCTTCACGAAGGCGCAGGCGTAAAGAACATGTTTGCGGCATGGGGGCGGGGTTTCCCGTCCCCATGTTTTTATCTTTCCGCTTTCTCGTTTGTGAGGAATGCTTGCATGAACAGGCCAAAACCCCTCAGTCCCGCCAAGGACCGCGGGCCGGCTCCCCTTACAGGGGCGCCAAGGGGACGCTCACACGGGCTTGGGCGCCAAGGAGGGCGCACAGGACGTGTATATCCCGTGAAAATGTTGTAAAATGTTGCAAACGGGGTTGTACCGCATTGACAAGGTACCCCCGGACATGGTATAATTCTATTATAATTGTATAAAAACCCGAGGAGGGCATCTCATGAAATTCAAACGTTATCTGCTCGCCGTTTCCTTCCTGCTGGCGCTTGTCTTCTCACTCGCGCTCGCTGCCTGCGGCGGCAACGGGAAGGTCACGCTCCGCTTCGAAACGGGCGGCGGCACGGCCGTCGAGGCCATCGAGGCCGAACCCGGCGAAAACATCCGCGAAAAACTCCCCGCCGATCCCACCCGCGTGGGTTATACCTTCGGCGGCTGGTATTTGGAGCCCGATTGCTCGGGCGAGCGCCGCACCTTGCCCTCCACCATGCCCGACGAGAGCGCTACTTACTACGCCAAGTGGATGGAACAGGCTCCCGCAAAGCTCACGCTGCTCTCCGGCGACGGCGGCACGCTGCAAAAGACAGAGCTGGATGTGCCCGTCGGGACGCCTCTTTCCGACGTCTTGAAGGACCTCACGCCCACTGCGATCAAGGCGGGGCTCACCTTTGCGGGGTGGTATCAAAACAACGCTCCCATCGCAGAGGGGGCTATCATGCCCGTGAATGCCCTCACGCTGACGGCAAAATACTATGCGAACTACACCGTCACGCTCCACACCGAGGAGGCGGACGGCAGCTATACCTCCGCGGAGCCTCAGACGGGCACTGCGTTCTACGGCGAACCCTTCGACGCCACCGTCTCCGTGCAGGCGCCCGCGCACTTCCGTCTCGACGGGAATGCGGACGGGGCACGCGGTTCGACGGATGCCCTTGCGGCAAACGACGCCTTCCACATCTATCTCTCCCGCGAGGTCTACCACGTCTTCTACGAAGCCGCCGCTCCCGAGGGTGAGACGAGCTCGGGGAGCGTTCCCATGGCCGAGGTCCGCTACGGAAATTCTTTCACCGTGGCAGAAAACGGCTATACCATGTCCGGGATCTACCGCTTCATGGGCTGGGCGACCGAGAGGGGAGGCGCAGTGGAATACGCCCCCGGTGAGACGGTGACCCCCGAGGCCGATCTCTTCCTCTTTGCGAGCTGGAAGCAGGGCCTTTCCGACCTCTTCGGCGGGGGCGACAGGCTCTTCGTCTCCGAGGAAGAGAATGCCGTCTACCTCCTGCGCGAAGACCTCCCCGAAAAGAAGGGCGAACTCGACCCCGCGACGGGCATCTTCACCTTCCAACAGGACGGGAGTACCGTGCTCGACGGCAGAGTGACCGATAATTGGTTCTTCTACTTTTTGGACGCGTATGAGGCGACCTACGCCGACCTCGACGGCACCGCGGCGACGCTCACCCTCTCGCCCCACGGCGAGGCCGTCTACAACGACGGGAGCAAGTCTTACACGGGCACCTACGCCATCGACCTCGACACGCTGCACTACGCCTTCTGCGCGGAAGAGCTCACCTTCCTCTTCGAGTTCTTCGAACCGGTGGACGGCGGCGACCTCGTCTTCCGCAGGCAGAACCTCGAAGAAGAGGGCTACTACTACGACGCAGAGGCGGGCATCGTGCTCTACCTCGACGGCCTCGGTGGTCTCGAATATCACTATAACACCGAAAATTATGAATACACCGTGTTCGGGAGCCCCGTGCTCACGGCGAACGGCTACTATGAATGGAGCGAGGGGGCGGGGCTCTTTATCGCCTACACGCGCGACTACGCCACCATTTTGAAGCAGTTCTCCTTCTCCCTCGATACCAGGACGCAGCCCACCCCCCAAGAGCAGTATGAGGACATCGGGGACATCAAGGGCACGGCGGACATGGACGACGGCCTGCGCGGGGAATACAGCGACAAATGGAACAGCAACGGCCAAACGCTCATGCTCGACGGCTACGGCGCGGGCACCTACGGCGAGGCGGAGGGGACGTATTCCCTCATCACATGGCTGTATGTCTATGAGGAAGAGGACGACGACGTCGTGGACGACTACCTGCTCGTGCGCTTTGTGCCCGAGAAGGGCGGGGTCATCTATTTCCGTCTCGACATGGAGAACGGCGATTTCGAGCTCGACCGCACCATCCCCGAGGAGGAATTCAACGGGGAGATCCCCCACGGGCGCATCGACTTCACGGGCGAGGTGCACACCCTCAACGACTTCTTCTCGGGCTTCCTCTACATCTTCGAGAACGGCGACGCGGAGTTCTGGTCGGAATATGCCGAGACGACCTTGGGCGACATCTGCTATGTGCTCTACACCGAACTCATCAGCACCGTCGTCAAGAACCAAGACGGCAGCTACCGTTTCGAACAGTCCGTCAATGAATCGACGAGCATATACTATGAGAATGCCTTCGATTTCGAGATGGATGCAAATGGCAAGGCGCACGCCGTCTATCCCGAGCCGCACGATGTGGCGACTGTCGCCGACGGCCTCACGCTCGACTTCACCGAGGGCGTCGCTACCTACAACGGCAAGCGCGTGGACTACGGCTTCACGCTCGGCTATATCGACCTCTACATCTTCATCGTGGATGAGACCACGCGTGCACAGCGCTACTTCATCACTTCCGACAATGAGCACTTCACCGAAGTCTTCCTCTCCGACATGTATGACATCGACTACGCGGGCGGCGAGGAAAACGAATACACGGGCCGCCTCCTCTTTGCAGGGGACAAGGTCTATCTCGCCCTCCTGCTCGAGAGCGGACTCTACCGCTATATCGGCGAGGGCACGGTCACAACGACGGATGGCGTGGAACACTTCACCCTCGGGAAATTCCTCGACGACTTCGTTCCCTCCGACTTGGCGGAGTATGCCGAGTTCGGCTTCAAGCGCACCGCGGGCCAAGACGGGCAGGCGGGGACCTTCATCCAGCAGCAGACGGGGGATCGATACACCAACTTCACGGGCGACGGCTTCGGCAGCTACACCTTCACCGAGGACGGAAAATCTGTCACGGGCAAGATCGTGAGCAGCGTCGGCGACCTCCTGTTCTTCGAAGCCGAGAACGGCGACGAGTACATTCTCACGGCCGAGGGTGATACCATGTACAACGTCACGGGGCCCGACGCGGGATTCTGGTATGAGATGAACGACAACCTCCTCATCTCGCAGTATGAGTATTTCGTCCTCAACGGCAGGGGCGGCGCAGTCCTCTACGACTACGACATTTTAGAGGGCGAGATGCACGTGACGGCCGCCACCTATCGGCGCACCGACAATTGGACGGAGACGTTCAAGGAGTATGACATCACGGAGACGGCGAGCAGGCAAACCTATCGCGTGCTCTTCGGCGTCTACGAGATCACCGACGGCACGACCTCGCAGCGCATGCCGCTCTACCAGGTGCAGATCGAGCACCGCATCGGCGACTTTGACGTCATCGGTGGGGGGCATGTCCAAAGCAAAGGCTATCCGAACCTCTCCGCGACCTATGTGGACGCGCAGGGGCAGCACTATGAAGGCAACATGTATCTCGGCTATGTGAACACGGGCACGGCGGACCACGGCTTCGTCAATTCCTCTGCCCGCGCGACGGCCGTGCGCTTCTGGGTATACGACGCCAACAACCTTCCCACGAGCACGGAGTTCATCTTCGACATCGTAAACGGAGAGCTTTCCCTCCGCACCCTTGCCTACGGCGACTACGCGCTGAGCGACAGGGAGCATGTGGATACTACGACCGTCCTCACCCTCGACGGCCACGGCAAGGCTACCGCAAAGAGGGGATACACCTCTCTCGGCAGCGGCACCTATTCCGCTCTCCCCGAGATCGACGCCTATCTCTTTGACGGAACGTTGAACGGAGAGCACACCGCTTTCACCTTCCGCACGCGCAGGATCGCAGGGGCGGACGAGGACGATTTGGACACCTACGTCTATGAACTGTATGAAGAGGAGGAGAACGGCGTGTACGTCTCGGATGCCGATTGGTCCATTCTCCGCCTCGACGGGTTCGGCGGCGCCACGTTCATTGACCGCTACGGCACTGTAATGCAGGGCAACTACACCGTCATCACGGAGACGCTCGGCTACTTCTCGGCGGCGGGCTATGAGACGCTCTACACGGTGCAGGCGGGCGGCAAGTTCGCCCTCGTCGACAACAGCGCCTATGTCGCCAACTACTATGCGGAGGACTTCTCCGCCGTGGAGTTCGGGCCCGCGCGGCTCATCGTCGGCGGCACGGAGTATTTCTACACCGTATCCGCAACTACTGTCACGCGGTACACGGCCGAGGGGGCTTCGGATACCGTTGCCCTTCCCGCGGGAGACAGCTACACGCTCGGGGGCAAGACTTACCGCAAACTCACGGGCGAGGTCACCTTCCAAGATCATGATTATGAGGGCGCTCCGCTCACACTCACCTTCCGCCCCGACGGCGCCGTCTTCACGGCAGACGCCGACTTTGTGATGGGGGAGATCGCGGGCATGGGGTACTCCGTTTCCGTCTCCTATGAGAACGGCGCGGTCAAAGTGACGCTCGGCTACCGAAGCGGCGAGATGAATTCGCAGGCCGAAACGTATGCGCTCACCCTGCACTTCAAGGGCACGGACAACACCTTCGCCGTGGTCCCCGCGGGCGAGGAGGGCACGTTTACGGACAGCGCCGACGCCAAGAATACGATGAAGATCGACGGCCTGCGCGTGGGGCAGTTCCTCGTCACCGATTCGCTCACAGTGCAGCTCGGGAGCATCCAAGACATGGAGGGCGCCGTGCTCGCGTTCGAGGGCAAATACTCCGCCGCGGTCGCGGACATGACGCACAACGATTTCAATTTCGGCTACGGAAAAGTGCTCGCGCTGACGTGCGGCGACGGGCAGAGCTACACCCTCCGCTTCTTCCTCGATGTTGCGCGCTCGCAATTCATCCTCAACTCCGTGACGCTCGAGAAGACGTTTGACGTCGAGAAGGTCGGCGAGGTCACCGTCATCCAGCTCGTCAAGAGCGGCAGGGACTACGCGGGTTGCAAGGATCTCGAGGTCGTCGGCATCACCGTGCCGGGCAACGAGGTCACCGAGGTCGAATACAACACCACCCTCGAGGACGGCAAGAGGGCCGTGCTCGTGCGCAGTACCATCAACACGACGACGGGGGCCTATACCTACGAGACCTTCATCATCGACCTCACCTATGCGGACGACGGGCTCGTCTCGGGGGCAACGTGCGACGGCAACAAGTATCGCTACGGCGAGGCGGAGCAGGGCATCGTGTATCGGATCGCCTTCCTCTATACGCTCGAGGGCGGCACCTTCGAGGTGAAATACCTGCTCGATTTCTTTGACCACGATAAGAGCGTCGAGGCGACCTTCACGAAAAACGGCGACGGCTCGTGGAAGATCGCAATCGGGGCAGAGACATACACCGCACGCATCACGCAGAGCGGAAGCGGATTCGGCCTCAACGTCACTAAAAATCAGTAAAACAGGGCAAAATTTGGCAAGATAAAGCAAAAAAG
>CANQJJ010000034.1 GCA_947624215.1 uncultured Clostridia bacterium | reverse complement strand
CTTCCAAACTCCACAACTCCTCTTTGAACAAAATCTCATATCCTGTTGCACTTAGTTTGACAATTCACTTCGGACTTCGTATTCCCCCACCTTAGTCACCCTGTGCCGGCTCCTCCCCAAGGAGGAGCTTTTCATCGGACTTCGTATTCCCCTCTCACGCAGAAAGCGGAGCAAGGCCGGTCGTCGTCATGAACAGGCGGCTGCGACCCATCAAACCGAGATTTTGCAAAATTCTTCCCGCGGACGCCGAAAATCCTTTGACATCCTTCCCAAAATATGCTATCCTATATAAGACGTGCGCGAGGTTCGGCGCTCTCCACGCAGTACTTGGCGCATCGCGAATTTATCCATAGGAGTATAAATGAAAATGGAAAAGCAGGAAATCATCCAAAAGTATGCACAGCACGAGGGAGACACCGGGTCGCCCGAAGTCCAGATCGCGCTTCTCACCGAGCGCATCAACCACCTCAACGAGCACCTGCAGGAGCACAAGCACGACAATCACTCCCGCCGCGGGCTTTTGAAGATGGTCGGCAAACGCCGCGGCCTTCTCGACTACCTCAAAGCAAAGGACATCGAGCGTTACAGAGCTATCGTTGAAAAGCTCGGTCTCCGCAAGTAAAACCTGAAAGGGCGGCGCTTTTGTCCGCCCTTTTATACTGAGGTCAAACGGGACAGGCCCGGATCATGCACACGGCCCCCCACGACAAGTTTCGGAAACCGCTCGCTGTACCGTGGGGTACGGCGGCAAAGAATAGGAGCAGAAAGGAGATAACATGATCACACCAAACTACAAAGAATTTAAGTTCGAAGTCGGCGGCAGAGAAGTCGTCGTCGAAACAGGCAAGTATGCCGAGCAGACCAACGGCAGCTGCGTCATCCGCTGCGGAGAGACGGCCGTCATGGTCAACGTCTGTATGTCCGAAAAACCGCGCGACGGCATGGACTTCTTCCCCCTTCAGGTGGACTACGAAGAGAAGATGTTCGCCGTCGGTAAGATCCCCGGCGGGTTCAAGAGAAGGGAGGGCCGCGCCTCGGACAAGGCCATTCTCACGGCTCGCCTCATCGACAGGCCGCTGCGTCCCCTCTTCCCCAAGGGCCTCTTCAATGACGTCGTCGTCATCGCCACGGCCCTCTCGGTAGAGCCCGACGTAGCCCCCGAGCCCCTCGCCATGATCGGCTCCTCCATCGCCCTTGCCATCTCAGACATCCCCTGGGCGGGCCCCACGGGTTCGGTCGTCGTCGGCCTCGTCGACGGGCAGTATGTCATCAACCCCGACGCCGCACAGCGCGAAAAGAGCACCATCCACCTCAACCTCGCGGGCACGAAAGACGCCATCCTCATGATCGAGGCGGGCGCCAACGAAGTCACCGACGACGAGATGGTCGGCGCCATCATGTTCGGGCAGGCCGAGATCGAGAAGATCTGCCACTACATCGAGGACGTCATCGTCCCCGCTGCGGGCAAGACCAAGCGCGAGATCGAGCTCTATCACATCCCCGCAGACATCGACGCCGCCGTGCGCGAATATGCAAACGACAAGCTCGACTGGGCGCTCGACACCTTCGACCGCCAGGAGAGACAGGCGCGGCAAGACCAGGTCGGCGCAGAGATCTTGGAGCACTTCAAGGACATCTTCCCCGACAAGGCGCGCGAAATCAACGATTCCGTCTACTATTTCACTAAGGAGAAGGTCCGTGCGAAGATCTTCGACAAGGGCATCCGTCCCGACGGCCGCGGCCTCAAAGAGGTCCGCCCCATTTGGTGCGAGCGCACCGTCCTGCCCCGTGCGCACGGCTCGGCCGTATTCACGAGAGGCCAGACGCAGACCCTCACCACCTGCACGTTGGACATGCTCGCCGCCGCCCAAAAGCTCGAAGGGCTCGACGATGAGACGGAAAAGCGCTACATGCACCAATACAACTTCCCCGGCTACTGCACGGGTGAAGCCAAGGCTCTGAGGTCTCCCGGACGCCGCGAGATCGGACATGGTGCCCTCGCAGAGCGTGCGCTCCTTCCCGTCATCCCGCCCGTGGAGGACTTCCCCTACGCCATCCGCGTCGTCAATGACATCCTCTCCTCCAACGGCTCCTCGTCCATGGCCTCCGTGTGCGGCTCGACGATGGCGCTCATGGATGCGGGCGTGCCCATCAAAGCTCCCGTGGCGGGCGTTGCAATGGGCCTCATCAAGGATCAGGCGACGGGCGAATTCCGCGTCATAACGGATATCCAAGGACTTGAGGACTTCCTCGGCGACATGGACTTCAAAGTCGCGGGCACCAAGAAGGGCATCACGGCCATCCAGATGGACATCAAGATCAAGGGTATCTCCGAGGAGATCATGCGCACGGCCATCAAGCAGGCCAACGAAGGCCGCGAGTTCATCCTCGGCAAGATGCTTGCGTGCGTGCCGGAGGTCTCCCCCACCCTCTCCAAGTATGCGCCCCGCATCATCTTCTTCAAGATCGACCCCGAGAAGATCGGCGACGTCGTCGGCAAGCAGGGCAAGGTCATCAACTCCATCATCGCGGAGACGGGCACCAAGATCGACATCGAGGACGACGGCACCGTGTGCATCGCCTCCTATGGCGACTACGAGGCCGCCGAAAAGGCCAAGGCCATCGTGGAGAGCATCGTGCACGATCCCGAGGTGGGCGATATGTTCATCGGGCGCGTCGTGCGCATCCGCTCCGAGATGGGCGCGTGGGTCGAATTTGCCCCCGGCAAAGACGGCATGATCCACATCTCCAAGATGAGCGACCACCGCATCGAAAAGGTGGAAGACGTGCTCTCCATGGGCGACGTGGTCAAGGTTCGCATCCTCAAGATCGGCGAAAAGGGCATCGACTTCAAGCTGATGGAAAAGCTGTCGTAAGTATCCCGAAACATCAAAAAGTCCGCTGTGTTTTGCAGCGGACTTTTTTGTGTGAGCGTCCCTCATTCCGAGGGCGTAAGCCCGAGTGAATCTTGAGCGACCAAGAGCAATGAAAACATCAGCATTGGCTGATGCGCATCTATTGTGCCGATTCGCTCAAGATACGCTCCCCGCTCGGCTACGCCTCGGGGTCGGTATGAGGGTCGGACTTCGTTTGAGGGGATACACTCACGCGGCAAGGGCGCCGCGTTCGGTATGACAGCTTACCACCACACGGACTTCGTTTGAGGGTACCATGTCTGCGATAAAGCCCAATCAAAGCGTCATTCTGCCCGACCGAGGTTTCTGATTGTGCTACTAAGGTCGACACGAGCGCGTAGCGCGAAGTAGCCGATAAAGTACGAATGAGAGCGAACTGCCCATCCGCGAAGAATCTTGCTACGACCAAGTATTGTGTGAGCGAATAAGACATTCTAATTACGTCATGCTGAGCTCCGTCGACCGCGCGAGGTTTCTATTTGTGATTCCAAGCGCGACACGAGCCGTAGGCGAAGTAAGCATCACCTTATTATAAAAATTGGAAAGAACAGTTGTGATCCCCACCTCAGTCACGATGTGACAGCTCCTCCCCAAGGAGGCGCTTTTCATCGGACTTCGTATGACGCGCTCGCGCGGACGGGATGGCGGAAACGCCGCATACAGACCTCTTCTCGCCATACCATGTCCGAAAGCAAGGCTTAGAAAGTACTTTTTTGAATCTCAGATATCCTTTCTTTCGAGCAGATAATCTGCCGAAATGCGAAAATAATCGCACAACATCACGATATAACTTGCCTTAGGTTCGTTGACGTTCCTTTCCCAATAGTCGATCGCTTTTTGACTCACGCCGATCTGTTTTGCGAGCTGTGCCTGCGTGAGCCCCTTCTCCGCCCTGAGTTCCTTGATCCTGTCCCCTAACATAGCTCAATTTTAGAAGATTTCTTCTGTATTTTATTGACAAAGAAGATTTCTTCTTATATAATGGGTATAGACTTAGAGAAATAAAACGCCGAGGTCTTTTTTATATCAGCGGTTTTATCGGTCGCCCGCCCATTTCCGCGCTTTGAGTTCAAAGAGTTGGGTGTGTTCCGCGTTCATGAAGTGGATCGCGGAAAGGACGGCAAGCCGAAAATCAAGGCTCTCCGTGTCGCTGTTCGCAAGCAGGAAACGACCGTTTTTTTCTTTCAAGAGCCGCTTCACATAGTACGGCAAATAGGGCAGGTCTTTTATGTAGCGGTCAACACAGCCGCCCTGCCGCAGTCCCCGCGTTATGATCGCCACCAAAAACTTGGCGATTTTTTCATAACACGCTGTCTGCACGGCGCGGCCTAAAAACGGCGAAGCGATCTCAAAAAAGCCATGTTCCGCTTCCGTCGCAAGGATATTTCTGAAAAGCGGGAACAGGCGCATGATATAGTCGTTTAGTCCCTCTTTGTTGAACGGGCGCAGACCGTTTTCATCGTCGTCTTTCCGCTTGCTGTATGGCGCGGTGTCAAAGACATAGTTCATGTGGAAGATAAAACACTCTTTCTCGAAAAAGACAATTTCCTTGTCCGCAATCGTTTCATTCTCCGCGATCGCTACGCCCTCGATACTGTCCCGAACACAGTAAACTTTCCATGCGGTCAGTCCCAAGTCCTCTACAAATTTATCGAACGGGATCTTATCCCCCGGTTTCAAATCGCCAAAAACTACGTTTTCAATCGCATAGGCATTGAAGATGGAATTGACGTCAATGGCACAAAACGTGAGCAATATGCGTCGGAGTTGTATCAATTCTTCTTCGGAAAGTTTTTCCCGCATTGCATTTCTCCCAAATATAAAAAAACTGCGCCAACCGAAGTCAGCGCATGAAAAACGCAAACTCCGTTGTCGCTCAACAAAAATCATAAGCCGTGAATAATTCCACCCTCTATGATCGGATTTGCATTTTTACCGATATTCAAAAGAGGATGAAATTACTTTTATGGCAAAACGAAAGATGCCCGTACGCCTGTGCGGGTGACTTAGATTTTTGTTGAGCATATTCAGTGTAGCACGGCAGGAATTCTTTGTCAAGCCTTAAAAGGCGATAGACCGAAATTTATGAAATTGTGCGAAAAGTAACACTTATGAATGCGCCGTAATGAAAAGTCCTCGATATGATTTTATTGTTGCGGCGCGGGGCAGAGCCCCGCGCCGCTTACTTTTTTATCCAAATAATTTCAGCTTGTCTTCGATGAGTTTATCCACCTTATCGAGGTAAGTGGGGATGTCCTTGGGACCGCCGAGGCGCTCGATGCGGCCCTCGCCCAAGATCACGCGCTTGGAGATCGCGTTGCTCCCCACGGCGAGGTTGTCGGCGCTCTCCTCCATCACGTCCACGTTGTAGACGCACGCCTTGCCGGGCTTCGTCCACCCCACGTTCTCGTGCGCGCCCGCCATGTATTTCTGCCTATATAGATAGTAAGGCTCATACCCCGCCGCCGTGAGTTTTTCGCGCGAGTATGCGATCATCGCGGACATGCCCCCCTCCTCGAGCGTCGCCGTCTCCTCTTTGAGCTTGGCGCCCTTCTTGAGGCAGAGCGTGTGCACGGTGATATTTTCGGGATTTAAGGCGACCGCCGTGTCAATACTTCTTTGAAATTCCTCCACGCTCTCGCCCGTGAGCCCCGCAATGAGGTCGCAATTGACGTCGAAGCCGTAGGGTGCGGCCATCTCAAAGGCCTTCAACACGTCCGCGGCGGTGTGCTTTCTGCCAATGGCCTCGAGGGTGCGGTCGGAAAAGCTCTGCGCGTTGATGCAGATGCGCGTCACGCCATAGTCGCGGCACAAATTGAGCTTTTCCCTTGTAAAGACGTCGGGCCGCCCCGCCTCGACGGTGAATTCGCACCCGTTCGTGCGGATCTTCTGCACCGCGCGCAGGACGATCTCCAGCTCCTTCGGCTCCAAGACAAAGGGCGTGCCCCCGCCGATGTAGACGGATCTGAGACACCCGATCGCGGGCATGGCATGGAGCTCGCGCGTCAGTGCCTGCAAATAATCGGACACAAACTGCTTCGTCCGCGCGATGGGTGCGGTGATGAAGGAGCAGTAGGTGCACTTTGTGGGGCAGAACGGCAGGGAGATGAAGAGGTCGCAATTGCCCTCTCTCCGCTCATAGACGCCGCGCTGGCCCTCTATGACGCGCGCGACGAGCTCGGTGTTCTCCTCCGAGACGCCCATCTCCCGAAAGAGCGGCCGAAAGTCCCTTCCCGCAGCCTCCTCGGCATAGGCAAGGCGCGTCGGACGGATGCCCGTGAGCGCCCCCCACGGCAGCGTTTTTCCCGAGATCTCGGAGAGCACGGAGTAGAGCGCGAGCTTGGAATACCGCTTGGCCATGCTCTTGTATTCGAGGTCACTGCGGACACGGTATGCCCGTTTGAACGCATATGTTCTGCCGCCGAGCGTGAACGCGTTGAAAAACGTCTCTCCGTCATAGGAAAAGACGTGTTCGATCTCGATCTCCTCCGCTCCGAAGAGGCGGACGACATCCATGAGCTCGGGAATGAGCCATTCACTGCGGGAGGATACCATTCTCTTTTTCCTCATCAAGTGTTGTGGGCATACCATGCCCGGGATAGACTGTACAGTTCTTCAATTTAGCGAGCAAGCTGAGACTTTTCTTCAACGCAAAAAAGTCGCCCGTCGGAAGATCTGTTCTGCCGACGTCGTCCCGAAAGAGCGTGTCGCCCGCAAAGAGCACGGTCTCGTTGCCCTCGGTCACGAGAAAACAACAGCTTCCCCCCGTGTGGCCGGGCGTTGCGAGGACGCGGACTTCCAGCCCGCAGAGCTGAAAAGTATCTCCGTCCCCGTAGCAAAAATCCACGGCAAAGGGCTCGACTTCCTCCCCCGCCATTTCGGGGCCGAGGTTGTTGTGCAGGGCGAGCTCCCTGTCTCGGGCGGGACAGCCGATCTTCGCGCCCATTCTTTGCGCGGCGGCGCACCCGCCGATATGGTCGAAGTGGCCGTGCGTCAGGAGGACGTATTCTATTTGCAGACCGCGCGCCTCGGCCTCTTGGGTGATGCGGGGCTGTGCGGCGTCAATGGCGATCGCATGGACGCCGTCCGCCGTCACAAGATAGGTATTCGAGGCAAAACCCTGCGGCCATATGGTGAAGATCTGCATGGCGGTGCTCCTTTTTGACACGGCACCCTCGGACATGGTACCCGCGGATGAGGCGTCGGACTTCGTTTGAGGGGATCCGATCGGGCCCTTTGGACTTCGTTTGAGGGGATCCGCTCGGGCCCTACGGGCCCTCGGGATGACGGCGTGCCTCCCACCACCTGCTGCGGGAGCCTCCCCCGAATGGGGTAGGCCTTCACGGAGGAGAGGCACGTGCGGGCTCAGTTGCTCATGCGGCGCACGTCGAGGATGCGGGAATGCGAGCGGATCTTATTGATGAGCACCTCGACGTCTTCGCGGCTTTCAAGGCTCACCGTCACCTCCACCACCGCGTCGTTGTTCTTGTCGTAGCGGCCGTTGATGGAGGAAAGGGACAGCTTCATCTCGGTCAGACTCTGCGAGATGGCGCCGAGTGCCACGCCCTGATCCTCGGCGAGGATGACGATGGAGGCCTTATACCGCGCGTCGCGCGATTTATCCGTCCACTCGGCGGGTTGCAGGCGCTCGGGCTCCACATTGCGCATGTTAGGGCAGTCTTTCCTGTGGATGACGACCCCCCTCCCGCGCGTGACAAATCCCACGATGTCGTCTCCGGGGACGGGTGAACAGCACCCCGCGAAGGAGACGAGCAGGCCCGACGTACCCTTGACGAGCACCGCGCCCGATTCGTGTTTCTCCTTGAAGGGCCGCACCTCGATGGGCTGCGGGACCTCCTTGCGGAAGTAATCGATGAGTTTGAAGAAGACCTGCGACGAGGAAATGGCGCCGTAGCCGATGGCCGCGAACATCTCCTCTTGCGTATCGAAAGCGAGCTTTTCCGAGACCTTTTTGAAGCTCTCGGCCGTGAGGATCTCGGAGAGCTGATAGCCCTTGCGCTTGGCCATGTCCTCGAGCATGGACTTGCCCGTGCGGATGTTCTCCTCCTTGGTCTCGCGCTTGAAGAAATTCTTGATCTTGGCCTTGGCCGAAGAGGACTTGACGAATTTCAGCCAATCGCGGGAGGGTCCTTTGCTCGTGGGGGAAGTGATGATCTCCACCACGTCTCCGAGCTCGAGCGCGGAATTGAGGGGCACGATCTTGCCGTTCACCTTGGCCCCGATGCAGTGGTTGCCCACTTCGGAGTGGATGGCATAGGCGAAGTCCACGGGGGATGACCCCTCGGGCAGGGAGATGACCTTGCTCTGCGGCGTGAAGACGAGAAGCTCGGGGCTATACAGCTCGGCCTTGACCGAGTCGAGGAATTCGCGCGAATCGCGGAATCCGCCCTGGATATCCATCATCTCGCGGATCCATGTGATGCGTTCGTCGAGCGTCGTCTCCTCGGTGCGGTTCTCCTTATACTTCCAATGCGCCGCGATACCGTATTCGGCTGTGCGGTGCATCTCCTCCGTGCGGATCTGGATCTCGAAGGGTTGGCCGAAGTTGGTGACGACCGTCGTGTGGAGCGATTGGTAGAGGTTGGGCTTGGGGGTGGCGATATAGTCTTTGATGCGCCCCGGCACGGGCTTCCACTTCTTGTGGATCTTGCCGAGCACTTCGTAGCACTCATCCACCGTGCCCACGATGACGCGCACCGCCGTGAGGTCGTAGATCTGGTCGAGCGTTTTGTTTTTGGACTTCATCTTTTTATAGATGGAGTAGAAGTGCTTGGGGCGACCGAAGACCTCGCCGTGGATGTTGGATTCGAGCAAGATCTCGTTGATCTCCTCGACGACGAAGTCCACGAAGCGGTTGCGCTCCTCGAGCTTTTGGTGGATGTTCTCCACGAGGAACTCGAAGGCGGCAGGGTCGATATATTTGAGGCAGAGGTCCTCGAGCTCGCATTTGATCTGGCTGATACCCAATCTCCCCGCAATGGGCGCGTAGATATCCAGCGTCTCCTGTGCCATGCGCTGTTGGCGGTCGGAGGAGAGGAAGTTGAGCGAACGCATGTTGTGCAGGCGGTCGGCCAGCTTGATGATGATGACGCGGATGTCCTTGGCCATCGCGATGAAGATCTTGCGGAAGTTCTCGGCCTCCTCCTCTTCCTGCGACTTGAAGACGATCTTATCGAGCTTGGTGACGCCCGAGACGAGCGTTAAAACGTTCTCGCCGAACTCGCGGCGGATGTCCTCCTCGGTGGCGGGGGTGTCTTCGATGACGTCGTGCAGGAGCGCGGCGGCAATGGTCTCGGCGTCGAGCCCGAGCTCCACCAGGATCTCCGCGACGGCGCACGGGTGGATGAAGTAGGGCTCCCCCGAGGCACGCTTTTGGTTCTCATGCGCCGCCTTGGCAAATTCATAGGCATGCAGGAGAAGATCGCGGTCCTCGCCCGTGTAAAATTCATAGATCTTCATGAGGATGGCTTCCATGGTTACCCCTCCTTGGCGCGGCTGACCGCATTGTAGATCTCCGAGCGGGAGAGATCTGTCTTCTTCCCCCGCACGAAGGCGAGCCGTCCGCCCGCCGTCGAGATGAGGCCCAGCTCCTCGAATACGGCGAGCGCGAACACGAGCTGTTGCGCCGAAAATTCACCCCCCGCGAGACGGGCGATCTCCGCATAGCTGCGGGCCTCCAACCCCTCCCGTTTGCGCAAATAGGCAAACACTTGCAAGAGCGTATCCCGCTCACATGAGACAGAAAACAGGGCACCCATGTCTGCGGTGGACTCTGTGATAACGCGCGCATGGCCGCACGGGGGAAGGCGGACGGGGCCGCCGAGCACCACCACTTCGCGGAAGGCGGAGAGGTCCTCGTCGGGGGCGGGCGCATAGAGCACGGTGTTCATACAGCTCCCCGAGGAGAGGCGGAAGACATCGATCCCCAAGCCCTTCAACGCGGGATAGCGGGAGAGCGCGCCCCTGTCTGCCGTGACCACGCACAGCCCGTAAGCACAGCTCCCGATGCGCGCTTCGAGGAAGCGGCCGAGCTCGCTTGCGGGGAGAAAATCTGCGGCAACGGGGGGGCGGGCACACAGGCGCACGGCGTTCTCGAAGGCGTCGAGGCAGATGTCCGTCCCCGTCGCCCCGTCGTAGAGCACGCACTTGACGAAGCCCTTCACATACTCCTTGCCGCGGAAATGCGAGACGTTGTATTCGAAGACGATGCGCTTTTTCACATCGCTCTTTAAGATGTCGAGATCCTTGACGCCGCCGAAGTAGACGAAATCGAGGCCACCCATGTTCAAGGTCAGGTGCGGCGAATCGGGTTTCATGAGGGACGCGTTCACGCGGCCGGCGTCCATGTAGAAGAGCGGACGGCGGTTGCCCACGCCATAGGGTTCGAGCAGGTCGAGCTCATGGGCGATGCGGCGGAAGTCCCCCGTTGCCTCCCCGGCGACATAGACGCAGGGCAAGAATTCCTCGCGGGCGTAGCGGCTCCCGATGTAGGCGTCGAGCGCTTTGCGGAGCGCCTCGAAGTTCTCCTCGGAAACGTTCACCCCCGCCGCCTGCGCGTGCCCGCCGAACTCGGTGATGAGGTCGGAGCAGCTTCTGAGCGCCTCGAAGATGTTGACGTTCTCGATGCTGCGGGCGCTCCCCTTGAGCATGTTGCCGCGGCGCACGAAGAGCAGCGTCGGGCGGGAGAAAAGCTCGGCGATGCGGGCTGCGACGATGCCGACAAACCCCGCGTTCCAATTCTCCCCCGCGAGCATGATGACGTTGCCATACGCCCCGTTCTCCTCCACGCGGGCGCGGACCTCCGCAAAAAGTTCCTCGCAATATTTTTGCCGTTCGCTGTTATATTCCCCGAGACGGGCGGCGAGATCTGCGATCTCCTCCTCATCTTCGCTCGTGAAGAGGGTGAGCGCAGCGGCTGCGTTCCCCATCCTGCCTGCGGCATTGACGCGCGGCGCAACGGAGAAGGCGAGCGTCTGGGCGGTGAGCTCCGACGTCTTGCCGAGAAGGGCGGAGAAGACGGGGCGGGGGGACTGCATGCGTTTGAGCCCCTCGGCCACGATGTCTCTGTTCTCGCCCACGAGGGGGACGCTGTCGGCCACGGTGGAGAGCGCCGCAAAGTCCAAAAGCGCGTAGGCACGCTCTCCGATGAGCGCCTCCGAGAGCTTGAACGCCACGCCCGCGCCGCAGAGATTGTCGTAGGGATAGTCGTCTTTGAGCTTGGGGTCGATGACGATGCAGCCGGGGAGTTCCTCGGGCAGCTCGTGATGGTCGGTGACGATGACATACGCCCCCTGCTCCTTGATATACTCCACCTCGTCCTTGCCCGAGATCCCGCAGTCCACCGTGATGATGAGATCGGGCAGAAATTCGTCGAAGATCCTGTCGATGGCCCCGACGGAGAGGCCGTAACCGTCCGTGCGCTCGGGGACGAAGAGATAGGGCTCGATGCCGAAGAGCGAGAGGGCGCGCGAGATCACGGCACAGGCGCCGATGCCGTCTGCGTCATAGTCGCCGAAGACTGCCACCCTCCACCCCTCGTCGCGGGCGCGGGTGATGAGCTCCACGGCCTCCCGCATGCCCTGCATCAGAAAGGGCGAGAGGAAATTTTGGGCAGACGGATGCAGGAAGGCCTGCATTTTTCCCTCCGTATCGACGCCGCGCGCATACAAGATCCCCGCCGTGGTCTCCGTGAGGCCGGTGGCCGCGGCAAGTTCGCGCACGGTTTGAAGTTGTTCGGGCGAAAATTCAAATTCGCGGACGAGTCTCTTCATGGTCTTTCTGTCTTTTATAAAAAACACGGCGGGACGATCGCCCCGCCGTCTTCATTTGATGTTCAGCGGTCACTCAGCCTGATTTTCCGCTTTCTTTTTTCCCGTGTAACCGCCCTTCTTCTGTTCCCTGCGCTTTTCAATGGCCGTGCGGATGGCAATCGCGACCTCCGGCCCGAGGAAGAGCGTCGAATAGATGGGAACGGCTACGGCGAGGATGGCGGGCAGAACGGCGAGGGCCGTACCGCCGGCGGCGATCGCACCGACGACGAGGATGCCTGCGCCGAAGGCAAGCGCGGTGAAGAGCACGCTCTTTCTGCACTCCTTGACGGCGCTGCGCACGATCTCCTCCCCCTTCTTCTCTCCTGCCTTGAATCCCTCCTTGCACTTGGAGGCGAGGATGAGCCACAGGACGACGGACATGAATGCCGCGACGGAGGCATACAGAACCGGAGTGAACGTATAGACGGGGAAGCGGACTATGGCGAGCAGGGCGACGGTGAAGAGCGCGTCATGCGCACAGCAGGCAAGGCCCGCCACGCCCAAGCTCACGCCGTAGCGCGCCGTGATGTAGCCCAAAGCCACGAGGACTGCCACGGCAATGGCAATGGCGCCGCGCCATGCGGGGTCGTAGAAACGCTCCCCTTCCAGCCCGTGCCAGCGTGCAAAGACCTCTGCGTCGGCATACTCCGTTCCGCTGCCCACGGCCGCGTTGATGGCCGCCACAGCCTTCCCGAGCGCCTCCTCGGAAGTCCCTGCCCCGAAGGTATAGGTGATCAATTTGTCTACCGTCTCGTTCATGGAGGAACTGTCTACGGAATTGAGCACCTGTTTTTCGGTGAAGTGCAGGCCGTTCTGCGCAAAGGCGTCTTCACAGACTTTGCCGAGATCTTCTTCCTGCTTGTTGAGATCGATGAGTACGTTGTAGTTGACGTCGACGCGGTAACCGTTGAACTTGTCGTTTGCGGTATTGAACCCGAGCACGGCGTAGAGGATGATGCCCGCGATGATGACGACGGATGAGACCGCGAGGAGCAATGCGAAGAGTTTGTTTCCCTTGAACTTAGTCATCGTCTTCCACCTCCTGCTTGAAGTTGCAGAATTTGCCCTTGCCGTCTCTGGAGACAAAGCTCAAGAAGGCGGCCCAGTGGAACCTGCTCACGAAGAGCGAGCCGAGGCCCGAGAGCACGGCGCCGATGCAGAGCGTCAGCCCGAACACGGAGAGCTCGGTGAGCCCGATCGCGAAGAGCAGCACGCCGAGGACGGCGACCGCGATGTGCAGGTCGAACAGCCTCCAGAAGCACTTCTTATACCCTGCCTTGACGGCCGAGGCCATCGTCCTGCCCATGGCATATTCCTTGCGGGCGGCCTCATACGTCATGACGTCGGAGACTGCGAGCAACGCCCCGCCGAGGATGAGCGCGAGAAGCGTCTCGATCCCCAAGTGCAGTTGCGGCACGCCCCAAACGATGAAGAGCATGAGGAAGAACCAGATCAGGAAGGTATAGAGATGCGCGAGCCCGAGGCCGCGGTAGCGTAAGAAGAAGAACGCCAGCATGCCGAGGATGAGCAGCCCCGCCGAGACATAGATGAGCGTGAGCGCGAGGTCGGAGAATCCCGCATGCGTGCGGACGACGTCTTCCACGCGGAAGGTGAGGTCGGTCTCTGCCCCGCGGAGCGCGGTATCCATGGCGAGCGCCACGACCTTGGAGGTCTCATCGGTATAGCTGCCGCTGATGCCGAGCGTGTTCTCGTCGATGGTCTCGTTGACGGACAGCGAGATGAGCGCGTTGTCCCCGACGTAGAAATACATCGTCACCGCAGTCTCTGCGGCAGAGGCCGTCCAGTCGGCAATGACTTGCCGTCCGGCATCGGTGAGGTCGATGACCACGAAGTAGGTACTGCCGTTGAAGGAGGCATGCGCGCCCTTGACGTAGTCTCGGACGGTCTCCCCCTTGGCAAGGGTCAGCTTGGTCGCCGAAGCGGCGTCCGAGCCGTAGCCCATGTTGAAGGCGCCCGTGTAGGCGAACTGCGTGAGGATGACGCCCTGCGCCCCCGTGTAGGCGGGAACGGTGACGGCCACCGTGTAGTCATCGGCGATCTGCAACTTGACGTCTTCGAGATGCAGCCCTTCGTAGCGCGTGCGGAATTGGGAGACGGCATTTTGGAAGTTCTTCTTGAACTCTTCCGTGACCTCCGTGCCGTTCTCACTGCCGCATACTGTCTCTTTTTCCAAACAGATGGGACCGTTTGCGTCGGGGTAGCGGATATACTTTGCCTCGTACTTTCCGACTGCCTCCTCCGCTTCGGCCTTGTCTGCCGCGGCGGCGTTTGCCGCGGTCTCTTTGAGTGCGTTCAGATCGTCCTCGTATTGCTGTGCCGAGATGACGCCCTCGGGGTAATAGACTGCCGTGTAGCCGCCGCCGAGGTAGTTCTCGCCATCTGCGAGCTGCCCCCCGAGTTTGGCATCTTTTGTCAGCATGCTGACGACGGAATTGAACGTGTACATCCGATCTGTACCATACGAAAACGAGACCGTGCACATAAAGCACATCCCGAGGATCAGTATGGTGATCAGGGTAAGCGCGACCGCCGATTTGACCTTGCTCATTGCCTCCTCCTGTATGTGAGCGGACCCTCCCTTTTTTGCCTTGGGCGCGAGTGTCCGTTTTCGGCAAATCCGAATGCGGAAAATCCACTTTTCATATTATATAGGAAAAGCGGGCCGTAAGTCAAGCCGAAATGCATTAGTTTGTTGATTTTTCTCAGAATTTTTCCTGATTTTCCCGCGCCTTACGCTCGGCGAGCACGTGCATGGCGCACTCGATGCGCTTTTTCATCATGGCGCAGGTGAGGGGATAGGGTTCTTCGATGTCCCCCATGAAGTGATAATTGTTGGCGCTGCAACCGCCCGAGCAGATGAATTTGGCAAAACATCCCTCGCACTTCTTGCGCGTAAAGAGGCAGCTCTCCGCAAATTTGGCGCGCAGGTCCTCCCGTTCGATGCCCGTAAACACGCTCCCCATCCTGAATTCGGGATCGCCCGCGAATTGGTGGCAGGGGTAGAGGTCGCCGCACGGGACGACGGAGAAATATTCGTTGCCCGCCCCGCACGCCGAGACGCGCTTGTTGAGGCAGGGGCCGCCTTCGAGGTCGATATGAAAATGGAAGAAGAGGAAGCCCTTCCCCTCCGCTTCCCGCCGGATGTATTCGTCTGCGAGGACCTCATACTCCCGCTCGATCGCGGGCAGGTGCTCCTCCTTGATGGCGAGGTCGGGGATGTCCGTGACCACGGGCTCCATGGAGATGCTGTCGAAACCGCTGTCTGCGAGGAAGAGAACGTCCTTTGCAAAGTCGAGGTTTTTGGCCGTGAACGTGCCGCGGACGTAGTAGTGCTTGTCCCCGCGCACCTCGACGAACTTTTTGATGTGCGCGATGACGGCGTCGAAGCTCCCCTTGCCGTTCACCGTCTTTCTGACGGCGTCGTGCACCTCGGGCCTGCCGTCGAGGGAGAGGACGACGTTCTCCATCTCCTCGTTGAGGAACTTGATGCGCTCCTCGTCGAGCAAGAGGCCGTTGGTGGTCGTCGTGAAGAGGAATTTCTTCCCGCACTTTGCGGCCTCCGCCTTGGCATAATACACCGTCTCTTTGAGGACGTCGAAGTTCATGAGCGGCTCGCCGCCGAAGAAGTCCACTTCGAGCACCTTTCTCTTCCCGCTCTCGCGGAGCAAAAAGTCGATGGCGGCCTTGGCCGTATCGAGAGACATGACCTCGCGGACGGAGTGGTAAGCGCCCTCGTCGGCAAAGCAATAGCGGCAGCGGAGATTGCAGTCGTGCGAGATGTGCAGACAGAGCGCCTTGACCTCGTGCGACTTGATGGGCCGCGCGTCCGTCTCGGGAGCGTCGAGCAAACCCGCCTCCGTGAGCGCAGAGAGGTCTCCGCGGAGTTCGCGCAGTTCCTCCTCGGACATGGGTACGGGCTCGCCCTTCAAGTAGCGCGCCGTCTTCTCGTCGCACGCGTGCAGCGCCCCGCTCCCCGTGTCGTAGATATAATACTTGTCCTGATATGAAAAAATATGTTTCATAGCTTTTTCTGATTGCTTGCGCCGCGAGCAAAGGCAAAGGAACCATCCCCGCATGATCGCGGCGGTAAACGCAAAAGCCCCTTGCTGTCCCTGTAAGGGAAAGTACCCAGAGGCCCTTGCGAGGGGGGAAAGGGTTTCTGTCCTACGGTTCTATGTACGCAAAACCCCTACTTCGCGCGGGGCGCTCGTGTCGATTTTAGTAGCACAAATAGAAACCTCAATCGGTCAGGCCCGCAAAGGACGCGGGCCAGCTCCCCTTACAGGGGCGCCAAGGTTCGCTTATACGAAGTCCGCGTGGTGGTAAGCGCGTCATCCTGAGGCGTAATGACGATACGGAGTCCAACGCGGCTGTCCCCGAAGGATCCCGAAGAACGAAGTCCGACTGTTTGGGGAACAGACCAAGCGTTCTATTACGTCACCCTGAACGTAGTTGAAGGGTCACCGCAGTCTTAAAAATAAGGTGATGTTTACTTCGCCTACGGCTCGTGTCGCGCTTGGAATCACAAATAGAAGCCTCGCGCGGTCAGGGTGACGTAATTGGAATGCCTTGGGCACTCACACACATTCATGGCGTGGTAAGCGAACGCCCCTCTTGCTGTCCCTGTAAGGGAAAGTGGCGCACTGCCCTTGTGCGCCGAAAGGGTTTCTCCCCGCAAACGGAAAAAAGAAGCGACGGAAAACCGTCGCTCCCGTACTGCCGGATTTACTTTCTCTCGATCTTCTGCTCTCTCGTGATGCGCTCGCAGGATTGGTTGCCCACGGTGCAGCTCGTCTTGCAGGCGGATTGGCAGGTGCTTCTGCACTCACCGCAACCCGTGACCTTCTTCTCTGCGGGTTTTGCTATCGTCTTGATCATAACTTCACCTCACGTTTTTTTCCATTATACTACAATGGGAAGCGTTTGGCAAGCAAAATCGGCGATCAAAAGAGGATATTCGCGGAATTTCTTTCTCCCCGCCCTCTTTGGAAAACCGTCTCCGCCACGCAGGCGGCTGCGGCAGCTTTTGGGCTTTTACGCCTCCTTGCGCACTTTCGCACCGATGAGCGCCCCGACCCCGCCCGACACGGCCGTGAGGAGCAGTTCAAGGAGAAACCAAGCCGTCACATGAAATCCTCCGCCGATGATCGCAAACAGCAGCAGGGCGAAGACGGCCGAGAGCATGCCCGCGGCCATACCCTTGAAGAGCGCCCTCCCCTCGTGCACGAAGATGAGGCTGAACACGAGCGCGCCCACCGCTTTGAGCGTCCAGTTGACGGCAGTCACCACGCCGTCCGACGGGGCGCACTCCCGCAAAAACACCGCAAATATGGCTGCGGCAAAGAGATAAAAGATGGCTGCCGTTGCCGCCGCGAGCAACACTTCGGCCACAGTTTTTTTCCATTCCGATGACATAGGGCCCCTCCGCACGGTACTACCCTACCCTATGCCGCACGGGCACGGGAATATTCCCGGGGGGACATAAAAACCTCCCCCTTTCCATGCGGGGGAGGCCTTGCGGCGTCTTATTTGATCCTGTTTAATCCTGCTGTGCGCTCTCGCCGTCCGTCTCTGCGGGCTGTTCCGCTTCTTCGGGCTGCTCCGCGGGAAGCTCCTCTGCGGGCTCCTCGGAAACAGGTTCCTGCGCCATGGCCGCGGGCATGGGTGCCTTGTTTTCCGTCTTCTCCTCGTTTTTCTTGGCGGCCGCCGCCTCACGCGCGATCTGGGTGGGACCCTTCGCGTCCGTCAGAACGATGGAGAGTTTGTCGATCTTGAGGCGGGATTTTCCCGACGCCTCGGTGCCCGTTTCGATGACAACGGTGTTGTCGTCGCAGACCTCCACGACGATCCCGCAGATGCCGCCCGCCGTCTTCACCTTGTGGCCGGGAGCGAGCGCCTCGAGCTGTTCGGCGTATTCCTTGTCTGCCTGCCTGTTCTTTCTGCCCGAGAAGAAGAACCATACCACGAGCAAGACGATGAGCACGGCAAAGATGACGGCAAATGCCCACGTGGGGAGCCCGCCGCCCGCATTGTTTTCATTTTCAAGAATATTCCAAATCATAAACGATCTCCTTTCAATTCCATATGATATCCTATTTTATGCGCTTTGGCAAGCGTTTTTCGGGGAAAAAATAATTTCCTCACCGCATTTTCACGCATTATTTGTCGTAATAGCCGGAATTCCTCCCGTCCGCGCGGAATTCTTCGGCAAATTCTTTGACCGTTCCGTCGACGATGCACTGCCTGAGCGTCTTCATGAGGCTGTGGAGGTAGCGGATGTTGTGGATGGAGAGCAGCATGGCCGCCGTCATCTCCCCCACGTTCAGAAGATGGCGAAGGTAGGCCTTCGTGTAATTTTTGCAACAGTAGCAGTCGCAGGCGGGGTCGAGGGGGGTGAAGTCCTCCTTGTATTTCCCGTTCCGCACGACGACTTTGCCCTGCGACGTGAGCGCCAGCCCGTTGCGCGCCACGCGGGTGGGGAGCACGCAGTCGAACATGTCGATGCCGCGCACCACGCCCTCCACGAGACAGTCCGGCGAGCCCACGCCCATGAGGTACCGCGGGACATGGGTGGGCAGAAGAGGCTGTAAGTCCTCCAAAAGTTCATACATGAGCGGTTTGGGTTCCCCCACCGAGAGCCCGCCGATGGCAATACCGTGCTCGACGAAGGGAAGCGTCTCTTCAAGGGATCTCCGCCTGAGGTCCTTGTAGAAATTGCCCTGCACGATGGGAAAGAGGGCCTGCGTGGGCACGTTGTGCGCCTTTTTGCAGCGTTCGAGCCAGCGGAGCGTCTGCACCATCGCCTTCTCGGCCTGTTCGTGCGTATAGCCGTACTCCGAGCAGACGTCGAGCGGCATCATGATGTCGGAGCCTAAATTGTGCTCGATCTCCATCACCTTCTCGGGGGTGAAGATGTGCTTGCTCCCGTCCACATGCGAGGAAAACGTGACACCCATGTCCGTGATCTGCCTGAGGGAAGAGAGCGAGAAGACCTGAAATCCGCCGCTGTCGGTGAGGATGGGACGGTCCCAATTCATGAACTTGTGCAGGCCGCCCGCCCGCGCGATGAGCCCGTCCCCGGGGCGCATGTAGAGATGATAGGTATTGGAGAGGATGATCTGCGAGCCGATCTCCTTGAGGTCGCAGGGAAGTACCCCCTTGACCGTCGCCTGCGTCCCCACGGGCATGAAGACGGGCGTCTCGATGTCTCCGTGCGGCGTGTGCAAGACCCCTGCGCGCGCGCCCGTTGCGGGGTCCGTCTTGATGAGTTCGAAAAAAAAGTATTTTTTATCCATGCCGTATTACCCCTGCGCTTTCCATTATATCCCGCCGAAGATGGGATGTCAAGCGCAAAAATGATGAAAATTTTTTTCTTTTTTAAGGTATCCCCATTGACAAATGACAGGTTTTGTATTACAATGGAAAAAAGAGAAAAGGAGGCCTGCCATGAAACTATGCAAACGTCTGCTCGCGTGCCTTGCCGCCGCGCTGCTTTTGCTCCCCGCCGCGGCCTGCAACCCCGATCAAGAGGCGGTCCTGCCGCAGGATCCCCCCGAGGCCACAACGCCCGAAACGCCCGTGACCCCCGAGGTTCCAGAAAAACCCGCCCAAAAGCCCGAAACGCCCGAGCCCGTCTATGAACTCGCCTTCGAAAAGGCCGACTACGTGCTTGCACTGACGGAAAATGCGGGTACCATGTCTGCGGTCGCCACGCTCAAAAAGGACGGCGCGGCCATGGAAGGGACGATCGAATACACCATAGCGGACGCCGCCGTCGCGACCTGTGCGGAGGGTGTTTTGCACGCCGCCTCCGCGGGCAGAACGACGATCTCGGCCGCCTGCACCGCCGACGGAAAAACGTTCACCGCCACGGCGACCGTCACCGTCCTCGCCGAGACGACGGCAGAGAAGGTGAACGCTTTGGAGGACGTCTCGCTCTTCGGCAGGACCTATCTCTCGGCAAAGCGCCTCGTCCTCGACAACGTCTGCACGGGGCTGGAAGTCGCCTTCTGCGGCACCGAACTGAGCTGTAAATTTTCCACGAAAAACGGCCGGATCCGCTATTTCATCGACGGGGACACGGAGGGCACGGCCGTCGTGAAGCCCTCGGGCACCTTAAAGATCGATGGCCTCGCGGACGGCGTGCACGTCGTGCGCATCCTCAAGGCGTCGAGCCCGATCTACAACGAGATCCGCCTCGCGGCCGACCCGCTCTCGACGGACGGCATCTTCCTCACGCCCCCGCCCAAGTCCGATCTCAAGATAGAATTCTTGGGCGACTCCATCACGGCGGGCTGCGGCGCACTCGGCAAGGCCTCCGAGAAGCAACAGACGATAGAGAACTCCGACCCCACCAAGGCATACGCCTATCTCACCGCACAGCAGCTCGGCGCGGACTTCTCCGTCATCGCCCTCGAGGGCATGTGCGTCAAGGATACGGCGACGTGCGGCTACGAAAAATATCTCACCAAGTCGGTGAACAGCAGCACCGCCTACGACGGGCCCTACGACGCGGACGTCGTGGTCTTGGCCCTCGCCGAGAACGACATGTGGCACGCGACCTCCAACGACTTCCCCAACTATACCGTGGAGAAGTTCGCCGAGGACTACAAGGCCATGCTCGCGCGCATCCGCGAAAAGAACCCCGAGGCCTTCATCGTGTGCATTTTCGGCATGATGCCCGCCTCGCATACCACCCTCTCGCAGAAGACGATCGAGGGCGCGATCGCGGACATGGGGGATAGCAAGATCTCCTCGCTCTCCATGCTCTGCAATGAAACGGGTGCCAATTCCCACCCCAACGCCAAGTCTCACAAGACGAATGCGGAGAAGCTGGCTGCGCACATCCGCACGCTCATCCCTTAAAAAATCCGTTGAAGAGGTGACCCATGAAAAAGTTTTTGACGACGCTTATCGCGGCGGCCATGCTGCTCGCGCCCGCCATGTTCGGCTGTGCGCCCGAGGAGAGCCCGCCCAAAAAGCCAGACGGGGAAGTGGAGACTCCCGAAACGCCGGAGACCCCCGAGACCCCTACCATGCCCGAGACGCCCACCACCATTGAGGGATATACCGTCGTCTCCGAGGAGGACGTGAACGCCTTCAAACCCGAGGCGCTCCGCATCTTCGGCCGCACCTATAAGACGACGAACAAGCTCAATCTCGACAACGCGGCCACGGGATTCGAAGTGACCTTCTACGGGACGCACTTCTCCGTACGCCTCACCCCCACCACGACATATCTCTACATGCGCTACTTCATTGACGGCGACTTGGAGGGAACCTTCAAAGCCGTCTCGGGCGGGATCTACCACATGGCGAAGGACCTCGAGGAGGGCGTCCACACCGTGCGCGTCGTCAAGGCCACGAGCTCGCAGAACGGCGTCATCCGCGTCGGCGACCTCAAGACGGACGGCCACTTCCTCGCCCCGAAAGAGACGGATGCCCCGCGCATCGAGTTCGTCGGCGACTCCATCACCGTGGGCGCAGGCGTCTTCGGCAAGGCGGGGGATCTCTGCAAAGTGGAAAATTCGGACGCGGCGCGCTCCTATGCCTACCGCACGGCCATGGCGCTCGGCTCCGAGAGCAAGTGTTCCTTCGTCGCCACGGAGGGCATCTGCACCAAGGCCAAATCGGCGCTGCAAGTGAACATGCTCGAGATGTACGGCGGCCATTCCTCAACGAACACCACCCCCCTCAAGGAGACGGTGCAGTATGACGTCGTCGTGGTGGCGCTCGGGACGAACGATTCCTATTATATGTCCGGCCATCCCGAATACACCGAGGAGGAGTTCACCGCAGATTACAGGGAACTTCTCGGGCTCATCCGCGCACGCAACCCGCAGGCCAAGATCGTCTGTATCTACGGCCTCATGGAGAAGAATGCCAAGGTGGAACGCGGGATCAAAGCTGCGATTGCGGACATGGGTGGGGCGAATTACCTCGAAGTCCCCCGCGACAACGCCGGCGCCGACAGCCATCCCTCCGAGGCAGGCGCGGAAAAACAGAGCAAAGTGCTCATCGACTACTTGAAAGAATTGTTAAAATAAATTTTGTGAACTGTTGCTGAACCGTTGCCGCGGTTTTCAAAAAGTACCCGCTTTCTCCCCTGCTCCCCGCAGGGGAGTTTTT
>CANQJJ010000033.1 GCA_947624215.1 uncultured Clostridia bacterium | reverse complement strand
CCGCGTAGAACAGAAGCGACTTCAAAGAGAGGTCGGAAATCTCTTCCAAGATTGGCAGGACGCGGAACGGCGAGCGCGTGGGAGTATATCGGGACGCTCGCTTCCTCCGAGTCCTTCTTCACCGCCATCTGCGAGACGACGGGCATGCCCAAAGAGTTCTTTGGTGCAAACGTGAAGTGTTTCGGAGATATCGTGCTCGGCGACCTCCTCAAGATGGCCATGAGCAACCCGGCCGGGGGGTCGTCCGAACAGATCAATCCGCAGGTCCTGCTCGATTCCTATAAGGAGATGCTTGCGGGTTACGCGAAAGATGTCGAAAAGGCGATCGTTTCCTTGATGCTCGGGGGCGGGGCCGAGGTCGCAAGCGGTACGGCGGACCTCTCGCTCGCGCTCACCTTTGACAGCGCCAAGAAGTTCACCGGGGTGAAGTTCAATGCGGAGCTCAAGGCCGACTACACAAAGGACTATTATCCCGATGCCGAACTCTCCATGGAAAACAAGATCGATTTTACGGCCGAGTTCGTCGATACCGTCACCCTCACCGATCTTTCGGGCATGAAGGCAGACGGCGGCCCCGGCCCCGTGAAGGCGGGTACCTACGATTTTGATGAAAACGAGCCGATTTCCGTGCAAGGCAGCAATGGAGAGGAATATGATTTGGAGTACACCTGCTCTCTCGTCATCTCCGAGGATCTCTCCAAGGCCACATTCATGGTCTCCTTTGCGGATTCCGACGACACCATCGTCATCGAAGAGACGCTCGCGAGCAATGATGCGGGCAAAGAGGCGTATGAAAATAGGTATGGGGAGCCGATCCCCCAGACGGCACCGCCTTCTCAGATGAAAAGACCGAGCAAGAGAAGACGATCGCGATCAACGTGGACGGAGATGAAGTGCAGGTGACCGTCACGTATGATGTTTCCATCGAATATTTCTATGTCCCCGGCGAGCTGTGCTCCATGGAAGTCAATTGGAGATCCTCCAATGTTTCTCTTAATGTAGGCCCCGATTACACGCGCAACATCATCGATCTTTGATCGGACTTTCAAAAAAACTCCTCGCGTTTGCGGGGAGTTTTTTGCTGCCTTAGATGCGGCCATCTTTCGTTCATTTTTTGTTTTTATAAGCTATATCTCGGACATGGGTACCGCATTTGCTGCTTGAAGTGCATGTTTGCTGCTGTAAAGGTCAGGGCTTTTCCTTTTCCTTTTCGGGGATGTCCCGCTCGGTGGCGCGGGCGATGTATTTGCTTGCCTTGCCTTCATAGATATTTTGCGTCAACTTTTCCGTCTTCTCGTTGATGCGCCCGATCTTTTCCTCCGTGCGGGTCTGGATATCCTCGATGCGCTTTGCCGTGCGCTCATGGAACTCTTCGAGGTCCTCGTCTTCCAGCTTATCTGCGCGCTTGGCGGCGGCCTCGTTTACTTTTTCGATCTTCTCCTCTGCCTTTGCGCGGGCGGCGGCGGCTTTTTCGGCCATCATGCCGCGGACGGCCTCTTCCTCACTGCGGAGGATGCGTGCCATGCGCTCGTGCCTGTTCCAAAGGATCTCGGCGATGTCGTCGGCGATCTCCTCGGCCCCGTTCTTGGATTTGTCGAAGAAGGAGAGCGTGTCGCGGATGCCCTCGATGAGCTCGGGCTGTTCGATGAGTTTCTCCACTTGTTTGCGGATGCGGCGGGGGTTTACGAAATGGTAGCCGCAGAAATACCGCTCGGTGAAGAGCTCCTGCGTGGCCCGTTCGATGGGGGAGGCGCAGTAGTCGATGATGATGGGGGTGCCCATCATGACGCTGTCCAAAACGGCATTGGGCCCGCCCTTGGTGATGAAGAGGTCGCACGCGCCGTAGAGCTGGGGGGCCTCCTTGATGAACCCGAACGTGAGCAGGGTGATGTTGGGCTTCACCGAGCCGGCCTTGGCGTCGAAGTAGCGCTTGATCTTGTCGTTCTTGCCCGCGAGCACGCAGATGGTGAGCGGATAGTCTGTTTTCAAGAGCTCGTTGCAGACCTTCTTCACCTTGGCCTTGGCATACACGCCGTCGGCGATGACGACCGCGAACTTGTCCTGCGGGATGCCGAACTTGTTGCGGTAAAATTCCTTGTTCTCGTTGGACTCCGTCACATCGGTGCGCGTGGGGTAGAAGGTCTCGACGACGTGCCCGTTCTTGAAGCGGAGCTCATAGGCTTGCGTGGTCGCGAGCGGATTGTTGGTATAGAGCACGTCGGCGCGGTTGTCCCACCAGCCGTGGACATTGTTGTCGGGGCAGTAGGCGACGATGATGACGTTGGTGTTGTATTTGCGCTTGTATTCGACGGCGCAATACAAGAGGAAATAGTGCGTGCAGACGATGACGTCGGGGGAGTATTTGGTATACTCCTCGATGGTGGCCTTGGTCTGCGAGTAGAAAATGGTATTATGGATGAGTTTTAAGGTATTCTGCGCGCCCAAAATATGCATGGAGGCAAATTGGATGTCTCCATAGGCGGGGAGACGGGAATACCACTGGGTGTTGCGCACGAGGAACTCCTCGTATTTGGGCAAGACGGGGTTGTCACTGTCGCGCAGGATATGGCTCTCGATGATCTCCATCTTGTCGCTGTATTTCTTTTTCAGGCATTCGGAAATGGCCTGTGCACTGACGATATGGCCCATGCCCGCTTCCACAAACGTCACGAGCACTCTCGGTTTACGGTATGCTTCCATGATCCTCTCCTCCCGATTCGGTAAGAACATTTTACAATATAAATTTGAAAAAGTCAATACGCGGGGGATTTTTTTCGCAAAATTCGGAATTTTTTTGGAAATTTGTAGTTTTCCCATGAAGAATGCTTGACAAGCCTCCCCGCCCCGTGGTAAAATACCCATGTTGTACGGGGGCGTAGCTCAGTCGGTTAGAGCGCTTGCTTGACATGCAAGAGGTCACAGATTCGAGTTCTGTCGTTCCCACCACAAAGCCCTGTATGTTGTGTCGAGACCGCAAGGTATGACCAATATGTGGGGTTTTCGTTTTATTCTGAGGGGTGGCACGGCCCTTGCCTTCCCACTTGGGCGGTACGGAGTTCGACCTCCTTGCCTTCCCCTTTGGGGAAGGTGCCCGCAGGGCGGATGAGGGGGGCGACAAGTTCCTCTGTCACGCAAAGGCGGCGTGACATCTCCTCTTGCAGGGGCGACAAGAAGCAAAACTTTATATCATATGCGGACGTGGCGGAATGGCAGACGCGTTGGACTTAGAATCCAATGGGAGACCGTGCAAGTTCGAGTCTTGTCGTCCGCACCAATCGGGGGAGACCCATCAAGTTTTTCGGCGCAGATGAGGCCGTATCTCAGACATGGTATGCCCGTCTGCTGTCACGGTCCATGAAGGGGGGGATCGGGGACGCAGACACGCTTGTCGCCATCGCGGGCTCTCTGGCAGAGGCCTACTACGGCATCCCGCAGTCCATCTCGGAGCAGGAGCTGGCCTATTTTGACAGCTGCGGCGACCTGCGCGCCATCATCGACGAATTCGCCGAGAGATTGAAAGAGGGACCAAAAAAGAACGCTCCCGCGCGGGAGCGTTTCTCATAACTTTTTGGGTGGATCCGGGGCTCAGGCCTTTGTGGAGAAGAGCTTCCCGCGCCTTGCGGCCTCCTGCGCCTTGGCCTCCTCCTCGGTGCGGCGGTCGGTGCCGAAGAAGAAGAGGGCGACCGTGCCGGGGCCGATGTGCGAGCCCGTGCAGAGGTCGTAATACTCGATGAGGACCTCTCCCGCGCCGTGCTGCCTGAGCGTCTCGGCGAGCTCTTTGGCCTCCTCCTCGGCGTCTGCATGTGCGATGGCGATCGTCTGTGCTTCGGGGCGGACGACATTCTTATCAAAGGCCTCCACGAGTGCGGCGAGGGCCTTTTTTCTGCCCCGCGCCTTGCCGTAGACGGTCATCTTGGGCTGGGCGCCGCCGTCTGCCTTGATGAGCGGCTTGATGCCGAGGATGGTCCCCGCCACGGCCGCGGCCATGGAGATGCGCCCGCTCCGCCGAAGGTATTTGAGGTCCTCGACGGTGACGTAGCTGTTGACCTTGTAGGCATTGGCACGGATCCACTCCGCACACGCCTCGGCGCTCTCGCCCATGTCGCGGAGGTCAGCCGCCTTCAACACGAGCAAGCCCTGTCCGAGGGAGGCGTTGGCGCTGTCTAAGACGTAGACCGTGCGCCCGGGGAACTGCTTTTCGAGGCTCTTCTTGGCGGCGAGGGCCTGCTGATAGGTCCCGCTGATGCCCGAGGCGATCGTGACGAGGATGACGTCTTTGCCCTCCCCGAGCGACGGGCTGAGCGCTTCGATGAATCTACCCTCGGAGATGAGGGAGGTGTGGGCCTCCAAGCCCGCGCGCATGTCCGCATAGAAGGAACGTGCGATCTCGGGGAAGGGGACGCCGTCGCGGTAACAGGGCCGCTCCTCTCCGCCCACGTTGAAGTAATAGGAAATGATACGGATGCCGCGCTCATGCACGATGGCGTCGGGGATGTTTGCAGACGATTCCGTGAAGATCTCATAGTTATAATTTCTCATTTGGCTACCTCGCTCGGTCTTTCCGACTTCATTTATAGAATACCACGCCGCGGCAAAAATTACAACTGCTTCGCGCTCTCCCTTTTCCGAAAATGTGTCCATTATCTTTTTGCGGCTCTCTACCGTCCAAAAACCTTCTCTACTCACAGTAGAGTCGGCTTTTTTTCGCAATCCCTTGCATTTTTCCGTGAAATATGATATGATGCAGAGGAGGGCGGGGGATCCCGCGCGGGAGGTCGGCATGACGCAGTTTACACACCAATGCGGTACGAAGATCGTCTTCGGGCAGGGGGTAAAGGGGCTCGGCAGGGAGGCGGCTGCCTTCGGACGCCGTGCGCTCGTCTGCTACGGGGGCGGGTCCGCCAAAAGAAACGGCATTCTCGGCGCCGTCTGCTCGGAGCTCGCGGAGGCGGGCGTTGCGGCACTGCTCTTTGAGGGCGTCGAGCCCAATCCCCGCGTCACGACGGTGGAGCGCGGGGCCGCACTGTGCAAAAAAGAGGGGGTCGAAGTGGTCATAGCCATAGGCGGCGGGTCCGTCATGGACTGCGCCAAGATGATCGCGGCGGCCACCATGTCCGAGGGGAGCGTGTGGGAACTCGTCACCCGCCGTGCTCCCATCCGGGCTGCATTGCCCGTTCTCACCGTCGTCACCATCGCCGCCACGGGCAGTGAGATGGACGCGGGCGCCGTCATCACCAATTGGGAGACGCATGAGAAATACGGCATTTTCGACGACAGGCTCCTGCCGCGCGTCTCCTTTCTCGAACCCCGGTTTACTTACACCGTGCCGCCCTTCCAGACGGCATGCGGTGCGGCCGACATCCTCTCGCACGTCTTCGACAAGTATTATTTTACGCTGAACGAAAAACTTGCGTTTACCGACGGCGTCATGGAGGCCCTGATGCGCGCGGTGGTGCGGTTTGCGCCCGTTGCCATGCGCGAGCCCGAAAATTATGAGGCGCGCGCCAATCTCATGTGGGCGGCCTCGTGGGCGCTCAACGGCTACCTCTCCCCGCGCGGAGGGGCGACCTCCTGCCACGCCATGGAACACGAGCTCTCGGCTTATTACGACATCACCCACGGCCTCGGGCTGGCCATCCTCATGCCCAAGTGGCTGCGCTACTGCTGTGACGGGCTGCGCGCCCCGCAGATCAAACAGTTCGGGGTCAATGTCTTCGGTCTCGAAGCCTCTGTCTCAGACATGGATGGGGCCTTTGCGGCCATTGAGGCGCTCGAACGGTTTCTCTACGACGCGCTCGGGCTCGCCCGTACGCTGACGGAGGCGGGGATCGGAGAGGAGCATTTCAAGGAAATGGCAAAGAATGCGGCACGGGGCGGCGGCATCGAGGGATTCCGCCATCTCGGCGCGGAGGACGTCGAAGCGATCTACCGCATGTGTCTTTGAAAAGGAGGAGGAACTATGCAATACCGCGAATTGGGAAAAACAGGGCTGCTCGTCTCCGAGATCGGGATGGGCTGCGAGGGGTTTTCTGAGGAAAACGGAAGGCGCACCGCAGACATGGTAGGGGCCGCGCATGCGGAAGGGGTCAATTATATCGATCTCTACTCCTCCGACCCCGTCATCCGTTCGTCGCTCGGCGCGGCGCTTTTTGGGCGCAGGGAGCAATTCATCTTGCAGGCGCACCTTTGCACGATCTGGCGCAACGGACAATATAAATGTACGCGCAAACTCCCCGAGGTGGAGGAGGGGTTTTCCGACCTTCTTACCCGCCTCAGAACGGACTACATCGACGTCGGCATGATCCACTACGTCGACTCCGTCGCGGAGTGGGAGAGGATCGAGCGGGGCGGCGTGCTCGCGTATGCCAAGAAACTGAAAGCGGAGGGGAAGATCCGCCACATCGGGCTGAGCAGCCACAATCCCCTTGCCGCCATCCGCGCCGTGGAGAGCGGGGAGGTGGAGGTGCTCATGTTCTCCGTCAACCCCTGCTACGATCTCCAGCCCGCGAGCGAGGACTGCGAGGAGCTGTGGAAGGAGGAAAACTACGCCCATGCGCTTACCAACATGGACCCCGACCGCGAGCGCCTCTATGAGCTCTGCGCAAAGCGGGGCGTGGGCATCTCGGTGATGAAGGTCTTCGGGGGCGGGGATCTGCTCGACGCCTCCCTGTCGCCCGCTGGCAGGGCGCTCACCCCCGTGCAGTGCATCTCGTATGCGCTCGACCGTCCCGCCGTCGCCACCGTGCTCGCGGGGGCACACAGCGTGGAGGAGCTCCGCGCAAGCCTTGCCTACGAACAGGCGTCACCCGCAGAGCGCGACTATGCGACCGTCTTCCGCGAATTTCCGCGCATCAATTGGACGGGGCACTGCATGTATTGCGGGCACTGCGCTCCCTGCACGGCCGGCATCGACATCGCCACCGTGACGAAATTTCTGAACCTCGCGCGGGCGCAGGGGGAACTTCCCGAGACGGTGCGCGAGCACTATGCCGCCCTCCCCAAGAAGGCGGGGGATTGCACCCGGTGCCGCGCCTGCGAAGCGCGCTGTCCGTTCGGGGTGGCCATCACGGAAAACATGCGCGCCGCCCTGTCCGTGTTCGGCAAGTGACATTGCGGACGGGGAACTTAACAAGGAAAAAATCATCAGGAGGAAGATACAGTGGCAACATTTGAAAAGGTAAAGAAGAACTTCGGGTTCGGGTGCATGCGGCTCCCGATGAAGCTCGGCAGGGTGGACTACGCGGAATTCTCGGCCATGGCAGACGCGTTCCTTGCCGCAGGGTTCAATTATTTTGACACCGCGCACGGCTACCTCGGCGGCAAGAGCGAGACGGCCATCCGCGACTGCGTCGTCGCCCGCCATCCCCGCGAGAGCTTTACGCTCACGGACAAGCTCACCGAAAATTTCTTCCACAGGGAGGAAGACATCCGCCCCTTCTTTGAAAAACAGCTCAAAGCGTGCGGCGTGGAATATTTCGATTTCTACCTCATGCACGCGCAAAATGCGGGCAATTTCGAGAAATTCCGCCGTTGCCGTGCCTACGAGACGGCCTTCGCGCTCAAAGAGGAGGGCCTCATCCGCCACGTCGGCATCTCCTTCCACGACACGGCCGAGGTGCTCGACAACATCCTCACGCTCTACCCGCAGATCGAGGTCGTCCAGCTGCAATTCAACTATGCCGACTACGACAGCCCCAACGTGCAGTCCCGCCTGTGCTATGAGACGTGCGTCAGGCACCAAAAGCCCGTCATCGTGATGGAGCCCGTCAAGGGAGGCACGCTCGTCGATCTTCCCGCGGAGGGGGACGCCATCCTGCGCGGTCTCGGCGGGGGGAGCAATGCGAGCTATGCCATCCGCTTTGCCGCGAGCTTCGAAAACGTCTTCATGGTGCTCTCGGGCATGAGCAACATGGCCCAGATGCGGGAGAACGTCTCCTTCATGGCAGACTTCAAGCCGCTCGACGCACGGGAAAGGGAGGCGGTCGAGGGGGTGCGCGCGGCACTCAAAAAGCAGGAGTTCATCCCCTGCACGGCCTGCCGCTACTGCACCGACGGTTGTCCCAAGCACATCTCCATCCCCGACCTCTTCTCCTGCATGAACCAGAAGAAGCGCTACAGGGATTGGAACAGCGACGTCTACTATGAGAACTACACCTCGGGCGGGCGCGGCAAGGCCTCTTCCTGCATCGGGTGCGGGCAGTGCGAAAAGGCTTGCCCCCAGCACCTCGAGATCCGCAAACTCTTGAAGTCCGTCGCAAAACAGTTTGAATGATACAGAAAATCACCAAAAAAGGAGTATTTTTTATGGAAAAGACAAAGACGCTCGTCTGTAACACATGGAAGACGAAGACGGTCGCGGCGGTCCTTGCCGTCATCGCGGCGGTCGCGCTTCCGCAGCTCTTCCACTACCTCGGCGTGCTCTCGGGAACGGGCACCGCACCGGGGGAGACCTTCCTGCCCATGCACCTCCCCGTGTTCCTCGTCGGCTTCTTCGCGGGGCCCGTGGCGGGCGTGCTCTCGGGAGCCCTCGCGCCTGCCGTCAGTTTTGGCCTCACGACGCTTTTGGGCACACCCATGCCCGCGATCGGCATGCTTCCTTTCATGATCGTCGAGCTCGCGGGTTACGGCCTTGCAACGGGGCTTCTGGCCAAGACCAAGCTTCCCGTGCTCGCCTCCCTTCTCATCGCGCAGATCGCGGGAAGAGGGCTGCGCGCGGTCGCCATCCTCATCGGCACGCTGTTCTCCTCGCCCGTCGGCGTCTCCGTCATCTGGAACAGCATCCTCACGGGGCTGCCCGGGCTCGTGTTGCAGTGGGTGTTCGTGCCGCTCATCGTCTTCTATGTCGAGAGGAAACGCAATGCTTGAACATACACCTCTGCTGGAACAGGCAAAGCGCGAGCTGAAGCGGCGGCATGCCTATATGGTCCTCGTCCGTCCCGACCATGTCTCCATCGACGAGGGCGAGGGGGGGATCCTGCCCCTTCTGCGCTGCCGCGATCTCGACATCCGCACGGGGCGGCTCAACTTCAAGAGCGCGAGCGTGGCAGACAGGATCGTGGGCAAGGCGGCGGCCATGCTCTACCTCCTTCTGCAGCCCGCGGAGGTCTACGGAGAGGTCATGACGGCGACCGCCCGCGACCTCTTGGAGGCCAACGGCATCCGCACGGAGTATGGGACGCTCACGGAGCACATCATCAACCGCAAGGGCACGGACATCTGCCCCATGGAGAAGGCCGTGGCAAACATTTGCGACCCCGCCGAGGCAGAGGCCGCCATCCGCACGGCTTACGGGCCGTACGACAGATAAGTTTTTTATAAGCAGATACCGCGAGGGGCCGTGCGCAGAGAGCACGGCCCTTTTGCACGGGTCCCGCCGCGGAAGGGGAGAGCGGGGGAGCCGGACGTAAAGAAGATCCCCGCGGGGCGCAGAGAGAAGCAAATAAATGGGCAGACGCGTGCACGCGGGACAAATATTACAAAATCCCAAAAAAATTGCGGCAATATTGTTGAAATTCATCGTAAAAAATGTTATACTGTATGATGAAATAATGGCGACATCTTCCCCCAAGGAAGAGACGGAGGTCAAAGTGAACGGGTTCGGCCGCGGAGAGGATACATCCCCCGATAAAAGAAGCATTCTGACAAAGGAGACCGTCGGCATGACGATGCTCCTCTTTGGTATTATCATTCTCATGATCCTCATCACGGGGCCCCTCATCTTCGGGGAGATCGGGACGGCGATCACGGCCTTCTTCGTGGGGGTCGCGGGCTTTTTTGCCTATCCGCTCTTTGCGCTCATGGTGCTCTCCTCCCTCTCCCTCATCGCGGGCAAGCAGGTCATCCCCGCGCGCTGGCTGGTGCGCCCCATGCTGCTCCTCGCGGCAGTTTTCCTCATCGTACATACGGCGACCGACGGCCGCTTCTTCTTCGATGGGGCCGCAAGCACGGCGGTGGACTACGGCACCTATCTTTCGGGGTGCTGGAATGCCGCGGCGGAGAATGTTGCCCTCGGCACGGGCGGCGGCGTCCTCTTCGGGCTCATCGCCTATCCCATCCGCCTCGTCCTCTCCGAGGCAGGCGCGTATGTGCTCTACTCCGTCCTCACGCTCGCCGCGCTCGTCTATCTGCTCTTTTTGACCCCGCTGAGAAGCCTCGTCGTGAAGACGCCCCGCAGGCAGCTGCCCAAGCGCACGGGCGAAGAGGGGAAAGAGATCTCCTTCGGCGATCTGCCCGCCTCTCCCGTGCCCGCGTCCCCCGTGCCCACCTCGTATGCAGGGGCGTCGTTCCCGCCGGCACAGCAAGCTCCCGCGGGTGCACAGCCCCGTATGACGGCAGAGAGGGCTACCATGTCCGCACCGATGCCTCATGAGACGTCCCGTCCCGCATCTCCCGCGCCCGACGGAGAGACGGAGCGGCAGAGACGCAGCCGTGAGATCCTCTTCGGGGGGACGGCGGCCGAGCGCTACCGCAACAACCTCATCTTCGATGAAAATTCCGCATTCAATACGCGCCCGCGCGGGAGCAGTTTGCGGCCCAACGCGTCCGATCCCGCAGATGACGCGCCCGCCTCTGCCTCGCCGTATACGCCCGTAGGTCCCACGCCCTATACCCCCGCACCGGGGTATACGCCTCCCGCGCCGTCCTATCCGTCCGCGCAACCCCCCTTGGGCTCTTCCTACACGCCCGCACCCGGCTACACGCCCCCGTCGCCCTTCGGAGATCCGGCCGCAAAGGCGGCAGGGGCCTTCCCGCCTCCCGCAGACCGAGGCTACTCGCGGAGCTATTCCGACGATGCGGAGGACGCCCGTCCCCCGATGCCGCGCAGAACGCGCTCGGTCGGCCGTGACTACGAGGAGGACAACGGGGTGCGCTATCCCGAACCGCAATACCGTGCCCCCGTGCAGGACGCACCCATCCCCGACGATCCGGGCAGGCTCGCCCCCCCCGCAGACAGGCGCCCGACCATGCCCGTCCCGCCCGCACCCGTGCGGCCCGCGGCACCCATGCCCGCGTCCGTTCCGCCCGCACCGCCCCGCGACCTCGGCGACAGGGGGATGCGCGACACGGGCAGAGACGCCTCCGACGACCTCTTCGACGACACGGAAGCGCCCGACCGCGACATCTTCTTCGGCGGCCGTGAGGATCGCACGCGCCTCGGAGGTTTTTCCGAACCCGAGGAGGAGCCCGATTCGGCGGCCTCACTCTTCGATGACGACGAGCCCCGCAGTGCGCGCGGTCTCAGAGACATCGCCGCGTCCGAGAGTTTCGAACCCGTAACTCCCATCCCGCCCACGCCCGATCCCGCACCCATGCCCGCGCCCGAGCCTCCCGCTCCCGCGCCCGCACCGTTGCCCAAGAAGAAAAAACACGTCTGGAAAAAGTATCGCCGTCCCCCGCTCGACCTGCTCTCCGACTATGAGGACAGGCCCCAGCTCTCCAACGAGGAGATCGGCCGCAACTCGGGGATCATCCTCGATACCTTGCGGCGCTACCGCATCGAGACGCGCGTCAAGAAGGTGGTCGGCGGGGCTTCCGTCACGCGGTACGACCTTGAAATGCCCGCGAATGCGACCATCAACATGGTCACGAAATACAGCGGCGAGCTGGCCGTCTTCCTCAATGTGGACGGCGTCAATATGTATGCCAATCCCGAGGTGGGGGGCATCTCCGTGGAAGTTCCCAACGACCACCGCTCCACAGTCGGGCTGAAAAACATGCTCAGGTCCAAGGCCTTCCTCGAGACCGACCCCGACGCGCTCACCGTGGCCATTGGGCAGGATATCGAGGGCAGGTGGGTGTGCGGCGACATCACCAAGATGACGCACGTGCTCGTCGCGGGGCAGACCAACTCGGGCAAGTCCATCACCATCCATGCCATGATCGCGAGCATGATCTATAAATACTCTCCCGAGGACCTCCGCCTCATCCTCATCGACCCCAAGCAGACGGAGTTCGTCATCTACGAAGGCCTGCCGCACCTCATGATCAACGAGATCGTCGTCGATCCGCCCAAGGCCATCAGCGCGCTCAGGTGGGCGGTCAAGGAGATGGAGCGGCGGTATTCCCTCTTCAACGAGAAGACGCGGTCGGGCATGTCCGTGCGCAAGATCGACGAATACAACGCCGTCCGCACCGAGGACGAGGAGAAGATGCCCAAGCTCGTCATCATCGTAGACGAGTTCAGCGACCTCATGCTCTCGGCCAAGAAGGAGCTTGAGGAGCTCATCCGCCGTCTCACCCAGAAGGCGCGCGCCGCGGGTATCCACGTCATTCTCGCCACCCAGCGTCCCTCCGCGGAGGTCGTCACGGGCACGATCAAGAGCAACCTTCCCACCCGCGTGGCCCTGCGCGTGGACTCCGAGCTCAACTCGCGCATCATCCTCGACGAGGGCGGTGCGGAAAAATTGCTCGGCAACGGCGACATGCTCTACAAGGAGGGCGGAAAGGCTCGCCGCTTGCAGGGTGCCTTCATCAGCACGCACGAGACGCAGGACTTTGTCAACTACATCCGCGAGAACAACGAAGCCTACTTCGACGACGACGCCCTCGACTACATCGAGCAGACGGGTGGCGGCGGTGAGAGCGAGAGCGTCTCCGCGGGCGGCGGCGAAGGGGGAGGCGGAGAGGACGGCTCTCCGAACGAAGTCTACCTCCGCGCGCTCGCCATGGTCGTCCGCCGCAAACAGGCCTCCATCTCCCTCATCCAGAGGAGCTGCGGCGTGGGCTACAACCACGCGGGCAAGATCATCGAGTGGATGGAATCCATGGGCTACATCTCTCCCTTCGACGGGAAGGCCAAGGCCCGCAGCGTGCTCCTCACCAAGGAAGAATACGAGGCAAAATACGGACCGCTCGACTGAGGTAACAAATGCTGCAAAAGACATTTTACATCGACCTGCTCGGCTGTGACAAGAACCGCGTCGACGGCGAGCGCCTCTTGGGCGAGATCGAACGGCACGGATGCCGCATCACGGAGGACCCCGAAGAGGCCGAGGTCATCATCATCAATACCTGTGCCTTCCTGAACGCGGCGCGGGAGGAGAGCATCAACTCCATTCTCGCGCACGGCCGCCTCAAAGAGGGCAAGCTCGAAAAACTCGTCGTGGCCGGGTGTCTTCCCGAAAAATTCCTCGCGGAGCTCCAAAAGGGGCTGCCCGAAGTGGACGTCTTCCTCGGGGTAAAGGACGCCTCCGCGCTCTTTCCCGCCCTCGCGGCCTCCTATGAGGAGGAGCGGCAGGTGAACGCCGTGGGCACGGGCACGGGAGACCGCACCGCCCGCCATGTCTCCACGCAGCCGCACGTCAAGTATCTCAAGATCGCCGACGGCTGCTTCAACCACTGCACCTACTGCCTCATCCCCAAGATCCGCGGGAAATATGTCTCCTACCCCTTGGAGGAGCTCGTAGCCGAGGCTATGGCCCTCGGGGAGACGGAGGAGCTCGTGCTCGTCGCGCAGGATACGACGCGCTACGGGGAGGACAGGGGAGAGAACAAATTCGTGGAGCTCATCCGCGCCCTCACCGCGCTCGATAATATCCGCCACATCCGCCTTCTCTATTGCTACCCCGAGGCCATCACCGGGGAGCTCATCGCCGAGATCGCCCAAAATCCCAAGGTGCTTAAATATATCGACATCCCCATGCAGCATTCGGAGGACCGCATCCTCAAACTCATGGGGCGGCGGGGGACGCGTCCGGAGCTCGAAGCGCTCGTGGAAAAGCTCAGGCGGGAGGTCCCCGGGATCGCCATCCGCACGACCTTCATCGCAGGGTTTCCCTCGGAGACGGAGGAGGAGCACCGCGCGCTCATCGCCTTTCTCGGGAAAATGCAGTTTGAAAATTGCGGCTTCTTTGCCTACTCCCGCGAGGAGGATACGCCCGCCTACCGTCTCCCCGGACAGGTCCATCCCTCCACGAAAAAGCGCCGCGTGCGCGAGCTCTACGAGGCACAAGCCGCGATTTCTGAGGCCAAACTTCGGACATGGGTGGGTCGGACGCTGTCTGTCGTCTGCGACTATCCCGATGCCGACGGTTGGATCGGGCGGGCATACTTTCAGGCGCAGGAGATCGACGGGACCGTCTTCTTCACGGCCTGCGGACGCGACGTCGAAGCGGGCAAGGTCTACAAGGTCAAGATCGTCGGCTCGGATACTTATGACCTCATCGGTCAATGCGAGGAATAAACAATGAATCTACCCAACAAAATCACCTTAACGCGCATCTTCATGATCCCCGTGTTCGTGCTCTTCTTCTATTTGGACGTCATGCCCTATCATGAGATCGTAGCCGCCGTCGTGTTCGCGCTCGCCGCCTTCACGGATTTTCTCGACGGCCACATCGCGCGCAAATACCATCTCGTCACCAACATGGGCAAGTTTTTGGACCCCATCGCCGATAAAGTGCTCGTCTCGACGGCCTTCATCCTCATGCTCACCCGCCCGGGAGTGTTCGTCTACGGCGGCTTTGCGGGCTGGGGGCTCATCGTCGCGGGCATCGCCGTCGCCGTCATTTTGGGGCGCGAGCTCATCGTGAGCGGGTTTCGCCTGCTCGCCGTGGAGCGGGGCTTGGTCCTCGCCGCGGACAAACTCGGCAAGTTCAAGACGGTGACGCAGGACGTCGCCATCTTCACCCTGCTCTTCACCATGCCCTTCCTCGGGTGGGAGGGGTGCATCGCAGGCTGTGCCATCGGCTATGCGCTTTTATTGCTCGCGACCGTCCTCACCGTCCTCTCGGGCTGTAACTACATCCTCAAAAACAGACAGGTTCTCAAAGAAGAGGAAGCAAAGTGAAATACGCCGCCGTCGTTCTCTACAACAACAAAAATTCGCTCTCGTCGGTGGACTTCGTCCCCGTGACGGACGCACTGCTCTCGGGCGGCGTCTTTCTCGACGAGACGGTCTTTTTGCCCTACGACATCAAGGATGTGTTCGAGGAGACGCTTGCCCGCCTGAAACATTTCGGCGGGGTCTTTGTCATATGCGACGGCGTGATCTTATCCACGGTGCAGCGCGTGCTCGGGGAGTTCTGCGGGCAGACCTCGGAGCCCTTCTTCGTCAAGGATGAATGCCTCTATGCGGTATTACCCGCGGGCATGGGTGGCACGGACGCGGTCAAGGAGATCCTGCCGCACATCGACGAGCGGCGGGGGAATTCCTACTTCCGCCTCGTACTTTGCACCGTCGGGGCACCGGGGGAACAGCTCGCGGGCATTGCCGTGCAACTGAGGAAAAACCACCTCGAAGTGCACATCTCCGAGCACTACGGCGCCCAGCGAATCGAGCTCATCTACGACAGGAACACTTCCAAATACGACGTCGACGAGGCCGTCCGCTTTCTCGGGGCGGAGCTCGGAGAGTACCTCTATTCGCTTGAAGACATGACGGTGGCCGAGCGGCTCGTGGAGGCGCTCAAAGTGCGGCGGTACCGCATCTCCGTGGCCGAGTCGTTCACGGGCGGCGGCGTGGGGCGGGCCATCGTGCGCGTGCCCGGGGCCAGCGCCGTCTACTTCGAGGGCCTGAATACCTACAACGCCTTGTCCAAGACGGAGCGGCTGGGCGTAACCCCCTTTACCGTCAAACAGAGGGGTACCGTGTCCGAGCAGACGGCCTACGAAATGGCCGCGGGCCTGCTCAAAACGGGGCATTGCGACATCGCCGTCGCCACGACGGGCGTCGCCGGGCCCGACTCCGACGAGAAGGGCAATCCCGCGGGGCTCTGCTATATCGCCGTCGGCACCCGCGAGGAGATCCGCATCGCCCGCTTCCGCTTCGGGGGAGACAGGGAAACGGTCACCGAGACGGCCATCAACTTCGCCCTCTTCCTCGCCTATAAGGCATTGAAATAAGCGCGCCCCGCCTTCTGCCGCCTTGGGGAAGGGGGGAAGTGTCCCGTGAGTGACGATGGGGGAGAGGGTTCTTACTATAAAAAAGCTAAAGGAGAATATACAAAATGAACGAAGAAAAACGCAAAGCATTGGACCAAGTCCTCTCGCAGATCGAGAAGGAATACGGGAAGGGCGCCATCATGAAGCTCGGGCAGGAAGCGGGCAATACGGATATCGAGGTCATCCCCTCGGGCTGTCTCGCGCTCGACCTCGCTCTCGGCATCGGCGGGTTCCCCCGCGGCAGGATGATCGAGATCTACGGGCCCGAGTCCTCAGGCAAGACGACGGTCGCCCTGCATGCCGTGGCCGAAGCGCAAAAGCTCGGGGGCATCGCCGCCTTTGTCGACGCAGAACACGCGCTCGACCCCGTCTATGCGAAGAAGCTCGGCGTAAACCTCGATGAGCTCTATGTCTCCCAGCCCGATACGGGGGAGCAGGCGCTTGACATCGTGGACGCGCTCGTGCGTTCGTCGGCCGTGGACATCATCGTCGTGGACTCCGTCGCCGCGCTCACGCCCAAGGCCGAGATCGAGGGAGACATGGGGGATTCCCACGTCGGCTTGCAGGCCCGCCTCATGTCGCAGGCCCTGAGAAAGCTCACCGCGATCGTGAATAAGTCCAAGACGTGCGTCATCTTTATCAACCAGCTCCGCGAGAAGGTGGGCGTGATGTTCGGCAACCCCGAGGTCACCCCCGGCGGCAAGGCCTTGAAGTTCTATGCCTCCATCCGCATCGACGTCCGCAGAACAGATTCCATCAAGGATACCGAGGGCGTCGCGGGCAACCGTACGCGCGCGAAAGTGGTGAAGAACAAGCTCGCACCTCCCTTCCGGCAGGCCGAGTTCGACATCCTGTATGGCGAAGGCGTTTCGCAGGAGGGGTGCGTCATCGACCTCGGCGTGCAGTTCGACGTGATCAAGAAGAGCGGCGCGTGGTTCAGCTATAACGACAACAAGATCGCCAACGGCCGTGAGAAGATGCGGCAATTCTTGAAAGACAACCCCGAGCTCATGGATGAGATGATCGAGAAGATCAGAAGCGCCGCGAAGGGCGCCTCGGTGGACGAAGTCGCCGGCAGCGAGGATTGATTCGCTAAGGCGGGCTCATCTGTCATACCGAGGGCGGCGCCCTTGCCGCCCGTGTGTATCCCCTTATACGAAGTCCGCGTTGTGGGAAACGCGCAACCCCTTGCTGTCCCTGTAAGGGAAAGTGGCGCACTGTCCTTGTGCGCCAAAAGGGTTTCGTTTGCAGTCCGCGTTGTGGGAAACGCGTCATCCTGAGGCGTTATGACGATACGAAGTCCGACGCGGCTGTCTCCGAAGGATCCCGAAGAACGAAGTCCGACTGCTGGATAATCAGACCATGCGTTCAATTACGTCATGTTGAGCTCCGTCGAAACATCACCTTATTTTTAAGACTGCGGTGACCCTTCGACACAGCTCAGGGTGACGTTATTTGGAATGCCTTGTTGTATACACGCATTATCGTGGTGGTAAGCGACGCCCCCCTTGCTGTCCCTGTAAGGGAAAGTGGCGCACTGCCCTTGTGCGCCGAAAGGGTTTCAAAACCCCTCAGTCCCGCCAAAGACCGCGGGCCAGCTCCCCTTACAGGGGCGCCAAGGGTTCGCTCACACGGGCTTGGTCGCCACCCGAAACCCCTCAGTCCCGCCAAAGACCGCGGGCCAGCTCCCCTTACAGGGGCGCCAAGGAACGTTCACACGATGCTTCGAAAACTATCTTAGGAGCTTTTTATGCAACATCAATTTCTCAAAGCGGCGGCGGTGAGTCCCGCGCTCAAAGTGGCCGACCCCGCCTTCAACGCACAAAAGATCGTCGAGGTCATCGAGGCGCACCAAGAAAAGGGGACCGAGCTCCTCGTCTTCCCCGAGCTCTGCATCTCGGGCTACACCTGCGGCGATCTCTTCCTTCAAAAGACGCTCCTCGACGGCTGTCTCTCCGCCCTCAAAATCATCGCCGAGACCACAAAGGGGCATACCATGCTCGTGTTCGTGGGCCTTCCGATCCTCTATCAGGGCAAGCTCTACAACTGCGCCGCGGGGATCTCGAACGGCAAGATCGCGGGAATCGTTCCCAAGACCTACATCCCCAACTACGGCGAGTTTTACGAGGCCCGCTACTTTTCTCCCGCCCCCGCGGGCACGATGTGGCTTCCCTTCGGCGGGGAGGAGAATGACGGCGCGGCCTTTTCCACCGAGCTCATCTTCCGCGACGAAAACCATCCCGAGATCGCCGTCGGCTGTGAGATCTGCGAGGATCTTTGGGCGCCCGCGTCTCCCTCCGTGCAGCTTTCTAAGAGCGGCGCTACCGTCATTGTCAACCTCTCGGCCTCCAACGAGATCGTGGGCAAGCGCGAATACCGCAAGACCCTTCTCGCCGCGCAGTCGGGCAAAAATCTCTGCGGCTACGTCTATGCGAGCGCGGGGATCGGGGAGTCCACCTCGGACATGGTATTCGCGGGCAACAATTTTATCTATGAAAACGGCACCTGTCTCGCCGAAGCTCTGCCCTTCTCGGGGGAGGGCGCCGAAGCTGAGATCGACGTGGGGTTCCTGCTCTCCGAGCGCAGGCGGAACAACACCTTCCGCGCGGGCGGGAAGACCGACGACTGGCTCGACGCGGAGTTTGTCACCGACGCCCCGCTCACTCTCCGAAGGGTAGACCCCATGCCCTTCGTTCCCCATGAGGAGGGGGCAAGGCAGGAGCGCGCCGAGCTCATCCTCTCCATGCAGTCGCAGGCGCTCGCGAGAAGGCTCTCGCAGATCAACGCAAGATCGGCGGTGCTCGGCGTCTCGGGCGGCCTCGATTCTACGCTTGCCCTCCTCGTCACCTGCCGTGCCTTCGACCTCCTTCAAAAGGACAGGGAGAGCATCTTAGCCTATACCATGCCCGGGTTCGGCACTTCGAAAAAGACAAAGGGGAATGCCGACGCACTCATGAGAGCGCTCGGGGTCACGGCTTCGTCTGTTCCCATCACCGAGGCCGTCTCCGTGCATTTTGCAGACATCGGGCATGACCCCGCCGACCGCGATGTGACCTATGAGAACGCGCAGGCGCGCTACCGCACCATGGTGCTTATGGACGTCGCCAACAAGCACGGCGGCATTGTCATCGGCACGGGAGACCTCAGCGAGCTCGCCCTCGGCTGGTGCACGTATAACGGCGACCACATGTCCATGTATGCCGTCAACTGCTCCATTCCCAAGACGCTCGTCAGACACCTCGTCCGCGCGGAGGCAGACCGTCTCGGCGGGGAGGCCAAGGTCATCTTAGATGACATCCTCGGCACCGAGATCTCTCCCGAGCTTCTCCCGCCCGACGCCATGGGGAACATCGCGCAGAAGACGGAGGACCTCGTCGGCCCCTACGAACTCACCGATTTCTATCTCTACCACTTTTTGAGGAGGGGAGACGGACCCGCCAAGATCTTGTATCTCGCCGAGCGCGCCTTTGCGGGGAAATACGACCGCGCCACCCTCAAAAAATGGCTCGTCAGCTTCTTCAAGCGCTTCTTCTCGCAACAATTCAAGCGCAACTGCGTGCCCGACGGCGTGAAAGTGGGCTCCGTCTCGCTCTCGCCGCGCGCCGATCTCCGCATGCCCGCCGACGCCTCCGCGGCGCTCTGGGTCTCCGAGGCGGAAGATCTGTAACGGGGAGCGGGGAGATTGCCGCAAACCGGCAAATAAAAAAACGGCGATGAAGCCGTAACCCAAAAATCCATATAAAATCATATCAGGGGGATAACAACATGGCATTCAAGAAGGACTTTGCGTGGGGCGTCGCGACGGCGGCCTACCAGATCGAGGGCGGTGCGCACGAGGCCGACAAGGGCCTCAACGGCTGGGACGTCGGTTCGGCGACCCCCGGGCGCATCTTCGAGGGACACAGCGGCGACGTCGGCTGCGACCACTACCACAAATTCAGGGAGGACGTCGCCCTCATGAAGCAGCTCGGCATCAAGGCCTACCGCTTCTCCGTCAATTGGGCGCGCCTCATCCCCTTGGGCACGGGCAAGGTCTCCGAGGACGGCAAGCGGTTCTATACCGAGCTCTTGAAGGAGCTCCGTGCCGCGGGCATCGAGCCGTGGATGACGCTCTTCCATTGGGATTTTCCCTATGCGCTCTACAAGTGCGGCGGCTGGCTCAGCCCCATGAGCCCCGCGTGGTTCGAGGAGTATGCGCGCGTTTGCGCCGAGCTCTTCGGGGACTACTGCGACCACTTCATCCTCATCAACGAGCCGCAATGTTTCGTCGGGCTCGGCCATTGGTCGGGCGAGCACGCCCCCTTCTTGAAACTTCCAGCGGGGGAAGTCATGCGGTGCGCGCACAATGTGCTTCTCGCGTGCGGCAGAGCGGAGAAGGTCATCCGCAGGACTATCCCGCGGCCCGTCTATATCGGCACGGCGCAGGCGTATTGGCCCGCCCTCCCCGCACGGGAAGAGGACTACGAGCTCGCAAAGCGCGAGACTTTTGCCTGCCATGGGGACTTCGGCTCCGTCAATTACTACACCGATCCGCTCATCTTCGGCCGCTATCCTGCGGAGTTCGAGGCATGGCAGAAGCGCGCGGGGTTCACCTATGCCTCAAAGGACATGGACGTCATCCAAAGCAAGATGGATTTCTACGGGGCCAATACCTATTCGGGGGACTATGTCACGGAAAGAGAGGGGAAGACTGTGCGCCTCACCCCTCCTCCGACGACGCCCAAGACGGACATGCGCTGGAACGTGCACCCCGATTCGCTCTACTACGGGCCGAAATTCCTGTGGGAGCGCTACCGCCTGCCCGTCGTCTACACCGAAAACGGCGTTGCATTGGCGGAGTGGAAGGATTTGGACGGCGAGATCAAAGACTATTCGCGCATCGACTACATCAAGCGCTATCTGCGGGCCCTCTCTCGGGCGGCGGACGACGGCGTGGACGTTGCGGGCTACTTCTATTGGTCGCTCATGGACAACTTTGAGTGGGCGGAGGGATTCTCCAAGAAGTTCGGCCTCGTGCACATCGACTACGGGACCCTCGAGCGCACCCCCAAGGAGAGCGCCTATTTCTACAAGAAGGTCATTGAGACCAACGGCGATGAGATCTGGAAATAAGCTCTCAAACATTCGCTTCTGTTAATACAAAACAGCGGGCCTCCCCGCTGTTTTTTTTGTGAAGAAATGACGCTCGAATTGAGCTTGGCCGCGGACATGGTACCCTCAAACGAAGTCCGCCGTCCGTCTCCCCCTTATACCTGAGGGGGGAGGATGTCGCCTCAGCGACAGGTAGGGGGTGTGCTCTAATTACGTCACGCTGATGTAGTACGATATGAAGTCCGCCGTCCGTCTCCCTCCTTATACCTGAGGGGGGAGGCAGACGGCGAAAAAGTTTTTTCATGTTCTTTATTTCAACGGCGCTTTCATCGAAGGGCGCACGCAAATAGAGATGACTTCGCAGATGAACAGAATATCGTCCTCGCATCCGCGCTTCACCCATTCCATCGTAATCGCGGTGACGCCGCTGATGAAGTAGCGGGACATATATTCCACGATCTTTTTGTCCGTCACGCCGTTTTTCGCATAGATCGGCACAAAGACGTTCTCGATGAGCTGCTTGTCCATTTCCCCGATCCGGAACGCGTCCGAATTGTTGTAGACCTCGTATAGCCGCCTGTTCTTTTTGATGAAGGTAAGGTACGGCACGAGGTATTGCGGGGAGATAAAGACGAGTTCGTCAGCCGTCATTTTGGAAAAATCGGTATGGATAACGCCGTCGAAGGAAGCACCGAAGGACACGAAAAATTCCGAAACGGCGCGTTCCTGCGTCTCCTTTAAGAGGTCGTATAAATTTTCGTAATGCGCATAGAAAGTGGAGCGGTTGACGCCCGCCTTTTCGCAGATATCCCTGATGGAGATATCCTTGAACTCTTTATGCTCGAGCAGCAGGACGAGCGCGTCGTCCATTTTCACAGCGGTGTTATGGAATTTAGATTCGGCTTTGTTCATACTTCGGTCTCCCTTCACTTGCATTATAGCAAACTCTCCCGCAAAACACAACTGTAAAAAGACGGTTTGTCCGTTTCTTTCCAAAAAACTTTTCTTAAAATCAACACTTTTCGGGATTTCTGTTGT